>DATJTR010000426.1:0-2061 GCA_035503215.1 Pirellulales bacterium | reverse complement strand
TCGGCAAAAATCTCGTCGAGCGAGCGTCGCAGCCTTTCGCGCGGGCCAAGCCGATCGGCCGGCGTGTCCTTGTATCCATCGGGAATCCAGACATTGGTCACCGAGGGAGTGCCCAGGGCACGGCCGAACGCTTCGCCGATCTTGCGGCAGGCGATGCCGTGGCGGATCCAGAATTTGCGGATCCCTTCATCGCGGTGCGCGAGCGTGAAGCCATCGGCCGCGTGCTCGTGGGAAAAGAAGGTCGGATTGAAATCCAAGCCCATTTCGTTCTTTTTCGCCCAATCGATCCAGCGCGAAAAATGCTCGGGTGCCCACTCGTCGCGGGCAACTTTGCGGCCGCCG
Organism: Pirellulales bacterium; assembly: GCA_035503215.1. GTDB lineage: Bacteria > Planctomycetota > Planctomycetia > Pirellulales > PALSA-1355 > DATJTR01. The sequence goes on along the minus strand of DATJTR010000426.1, from coordinate 1,719 downwards.
CTTTCGCCGTAGATGGCGTGCAGCGCCAAACGGTGCCGACCGGGCAAGAGCCGGGTCACCTGGTCCAGGTCTTGCCGCACTTCGTCGGCCGTGCGGGCTTTGCCCGGATAATTGCCCGTCGCCTGAATGCCGCCGGTCGCCCCCAGCGTGTTCTCGAATCCGCCGACGTCGTCGGTCTGCCAGCAATGCAGCGAGATCGGAATTTGCCGCAGCACGGCGAGCGCCTTCTGGGCATCGACTCCCTGTTCCGCATACCGCTCGCGGGCGAGTTCGAACGCTTTTTCAATCGACTGAGTGGCAGCCAAGGCAAACGCTCCTAAGGGCTCGCTCGGTCAGGCGAGCGAGTCCCAAAAAAACTGAGAACGAGACGAACTGCCGCACGACCGCCCTTCCTGAGCGTCGCCGGCAAACCAGATCGGCCGAAGATGTGGACGCGAGCCCAGCCATCTTGAGCTACGCCCCTGATCCGCACAAGGGACGGCTGCGGCGTCCACCCAGACCGGAAATACACCGCCTGCCAACAATGCCATCGGCCAACTTCGAAAAACCGGCTCGGCCGCCATGCAGATTGCAATCCGGGCGTTGCAAGGTGCGGCGAATTCCGCAGCCAAGGAGCCGCCGCTGGAATCCGCCCTTGTCGTGTAAATCCAACGCGGATAAGGTTTTTCCGCGGTTACCGCGGCCGAGACGTATCCTTTTGGTACGTCCCATGCACCAGATAACCGCCGCCTGCGTAGAAGGACCATGATGGTCTTCATGCCGGGCGGCTCGTCTCGCGCGAGTTCAGGCGGAAAAAGGGCGGTTTTCATGATGGTCAGTTTGCGATCTCCTGCCGAAGCTTTCCATCGCACCGGGCGCACGATCGCCGTCGGCGATATCCACGGCTGCGCAACCGCATTACGAACGGTCTTGGCCGAAATCGAGCCGACGCCGGCCGATACCATCGTGACCATCGGCGACTACATCGACCGCGGCCCCGACAGCCTGGCGGTGCTCGATACGCTGATCGAATTGCGCCATCGCTGCCACTTGGTGCCGCTGTTGGGCAATCACGAGCAAATGCTGTTTTCCGCCCGGGCCAGCGAGATGATGTCGAAATACTGGCAGCGTTTCGGCGGCGATGCGACGCTCCGCCTGCTTGGCCCGGCGGGTTTGCGGGCACTCCGCCCCGAGCACCTGGCGTTTTTGGAAAGCTGCCAGCTCGTGTACGAGACGCCGACCCACTTTTTCATTCACGCCAACTACGACCCGGCCCGGCCGATCGGCGGCCAGGATGAAGACACGGCCCTGAGCCTGTCGCTGTTTGAATTTGTTCCCGGCCCTCACCACTCGGGCAAGACGGCCATCGTCGGCCACACGGCCCAATCGGAGGGCGAGATTCTCGATCTGGGCTATCTGAAGTGCATCGACACCGACTGCTGCGACGGCGGCTATCTGACGGCCCTCGACGTGACGAGCGGCCAGATTTGGCGGGCTCGCGAGATTCCGCAGCGCAGCAGCCTCCGGCAGATTGCCCAACCCTTGGCGCTTCCGGGCCCAGCCGAGAACGGGGTCGAGCAAGAGCGATCCTTGCACTAAGCCCGGGCGTACATGCCGTGGCCAACGTCGCGTAGCTTTCCCTGCTTGACCAGCGCGTCCCACACCTCGCGCGGAAATTGGTCGGGGGGCGTAATGCCCATGATTCCCGACTGGCCGCCGCCGCTCATCGGTCCGCGGCCA
>DATJTR010000425.1:0-4162 GCA_035503215.1 Pirellulales bacterium | reverse complement strand
CCGCGTGTTGGCCACGACCAACCGCAATCTGCCTGCCGAGGTCGCCGCCGGCCGTTTCCGCGCCGACCTTTTCTATCGCTTGAACGTCGTGCCGCTGGCCGTCCCGGCATTGCGTGAACGGTTGGACGATCTGCCGGAACTGATTACCCATTTCCTGGCGCAGACCGCCCAGCGGCTGCAAAAGGAACCCTGCACCTTGCGCCGCGATGCGCAAGAACTGCTGATGGCCTATCACTGGCCGGGAAATGTGCGAGAACTGGAAAACATCGTGACTCGGGCCAGCGTGCTGGCCACCGGACCGGCAATCGCCGCCGAGGATTTGCGCCCCTGGCTGATTCAAACCGGGCCGACTACGACCGGCGGCACCGAGGCCGTTGAATCGGTCGGCCTGCGCCTGGAAGACATGGAACGCAAAATGATCGAAGCCACGCTCGATCGCTACGGCGGACATCGGGCAAAAACCGCCGAGGCTCTCGGAATCGGATTACGCACCCTGTCGGGAAAGCTGAAAGGCTACGGTTACGCACCGCGCGCCAAATCGATGGCCAAAGCGGCCTGACCCGAAGCGAAAGAAGAAAGATGATTAGGAGAATCGTGGGCCGTGCCGCGGTGCGTTGAATCGAACCGCTAACCGGCAGGAACTGCCGCTAGCATCGGCAACAACTGCGCAAGTAGGCACGCATCCATCGGTTGGCACGATGGCGGGTTGGCAAATCGCTTCGGCTCGTAAAGCTGGTCAAGACGACGTTGAAATGAGGATTTAGAGAAGCTGGCAACCACCCGGTCGCGGCAAGGTCGCGCAACGGTTCGGCGGCCGGCATTCGAGTTGCATACCACCGAGGGAGCAGCGGCACACCACCGTCTGCCGCGTGATAAGAACCATGCTGACGAGTTTGTTTCAGGGCACAACCATTCCGGTGCTGGAGCAAGTGGTCAACTTTGCCCAAGCCCGCCACAACGTTCTGGCCGGCAATGTCGCTAATATCGACACGCCGGGTTATCGCATGCGAGATCTTTCTCCAGAAATGTTTCAAGCGCGTCTCAGAACCGCCATCAAGCAGCGCGACACGTTGCACGCGACGAGCGCCGTGGCGTCGCCAGGCGCCGTGACGCAAAACCCCGTGGCCGGCGTCGGCGATTCGCTCGCCGACATGCTCCACCACGACGACTCCGACGGCAGTTTGGAAGACCAGATCACCGCCATCGCCAAAAACGAATTGCAGCACAACACCGCGATGGCGATCATGATCAGCCAATTTCAACTGCTGCAAGCGGCGATTAGCGAGAAGGCCTGAGTGAATCGAGTTTTCAAGGCGGGGGGCAAACTTGCGGATAAGGAAATCCCCAATGTTTACCGCCATCGATGTCAGCACCAGCGGCCTGGTGGCCCAACGTGCCCGGATCAACACGATCGCTGGAAACCTGGCCAACCTTTCCACCACCCACAACGAACAAGGAGAAGCCAAGCCGTATCAACCCCGCTTTGTCACCTTCCAAGCCGATCCGAACATCGGAGGCGAGCAAGGGGCGGCCGGCGTGCGGGTCGACTCGGTTCAAATCTCGAACATCGAGCCCGTTTGGAAGTATCAACCCGGCCATCCCGATGCCCTTAAAAAGGGAGAGCACGCCGGCTACGTGGCCTATCCCGGCATCGACATGACGATGGAAATGGTCGATGCCATCGAGGCTTCGCGAGCGTATGAGGCGAATTTGGGCGTGATCCAGGTGAGCAAAAGTCTGACCGCGCAATCCTTGAAGATCGTGGCGTAAGACGCGACCGACAACGTCACGCCTGACCGGACGGCCTATCGGGCACAAACGGAACGATTCGAGGTTCGACACGCCGATCGGCCAACCCACTGCGGCATGCGGGAGTTTTTTAATCCATGAACCAAATCAATCGACTGTCGACTCCGCAGATCCCGGCGGCGCCTCCCAGTCTGGTGGGCGGCGCCTCGGCCAGCTCCGGAGCCAATTCGTTCAAGGACGTACTGCTCGATTCGCTGAAGCAAGTCAATTCGATGCAGCAAGAAGCGAACCGAGCGGTCGAAAACCTGATGACCGGGGGTAACGCGAATCCGGCCGAAGTGCTGACGGCGGTCCAAAAGGCCGACATCGCCTTCCGCATGATGATGCAGGTCCGCAACAAAGTGGTGCAAGCTTACCAGGATATCAAGGACATCCAGATTTAAAGCTCCCAGCGACCACAGAAGGAAGTGGGAGAGACACGAGCCGCCAAGGATGACGGCCGCATCGACGATTTGCCCGCGTGGCTTGAGGCACGCGAGACGACCAGCACGAGGTTCCACGGATGGATTTTCTGAACCGAGCCTTCGGCCAATTGGCCGACTTGTTCAAGTCGATGACGCCGGGCACCCGCATCACGGCCGGGATGCTATTGGCGCTGGTCCTCATCAGCCTGGCCTTCTTGGTCGGCCACGTGGCCAGCGACCAGGACGCGTTCCTGATGGGAGGCGAAGTTTTTAGTGCCCCCCAGCTGCATAGCATGGAAGCCGCCTTCGCCAAGGCAAATCTCAACGACTATCGGATCGAAGGCAACCGCATCCGTGTCACCGCCGGCAAGCAATCGTTGTATATGGGCGCGCTGGCCGACGCCGGCGCGCTGCCGCCGACTTTCGGCAAGTATCTGGAAAAAGTCGTCAGCGGCAGCAACATCTGGTCCGACAAGGAACTGCGTCGGCAGGCCACCAAATTTGCCACTCAGAACGAACTGCAACTGATTCTCAGCAACATGCGCGGCATCGAAACCGCCGCGGTCATGTACGACGTCGAAGAATCGGGCCCGTTTGGCAAAGGCCGCGTCGTCACCGCCTCGGTCAGCGTGAAGACTTCGAGCGGCATGCCGCTCGACGAGGACCAGGTGCGCACCATCCGGTTCACCGTCGCCCCGGCCATCGGCGCAAAGGCCGAAAATATCACCGTCACCGATTTGGGAGGCGGGGTATTCCCAGGTTCGTCGGGCGGTGGCGTGACGGGCAGCAGCGAAGATCCCTATGGATCGCGGAAACGCCTGTACGAAAAGCAGTGGCAGGACAAGATCGCCGCCACCTTGGCCTACATTCCCGGCGTCGTGGTGACGTCGAACGTCGAACTCGATCCGGAAACCGAGCATACCGAAACTCACACCGAATACGATCCCAAGGCAGTTCCCTATGCCACGATCGAAAACACGAAGGCCAGCGTGATGCGCGGCGCCGCCACCAGCGGCCGCCCTGGCGTGGCCGCACAAAACGGCGTCAACCAGCCGGCGGCCGTGGGAACCTCGGGGGGCGGATCGGAGAACACCCAGGAAGATACCCAGACAGAAACCCAAGCTGCCGTTCCCAGCACGATCCGCCATTCAATCCAACAGGGACTGACTCCCAAGCGGGTCACCGTCGCGATCAGCATTCCCAGCAGCTACTACGAAAAAGTGTGGTACGAACGCCATCCAGCAACGCCTGGCACGCCCACGGAGAAGCCCGACGCCAACGCACTGGCCGCAATCGAAAGCCAGGTGAAAGGCGACGTCGAAAGTGCAGTCGTCGCATTGTTGCCGTCCCCGGCCGCAGGCGCTGATCCGTTCCCGCGCGTCCGTGTGACGACCTTTCAGCACCTGCCTGCCCCGGAGATGGCCAAACCGACCTTCGTGAAGACTGCGTCCGGTTGGCTCGCCCAGCATTGGCAGACCTTGGGCATGATTGCCGTGGCCCTCATCGGTTTGGGCATGCTGCGATCGATGATCCGCGCCGCTGGGAGCACGGTCGCCCAGCCCGAACCGAGCGAAATGTACGCCGCGCGGTTCAGCGAGAGCGCTCCGGCCAGCGAAGGACAGCCGGCGGCGCCGGCCGGCCCGCAAAACGTGCGCAGCCGGCTGAAACGCCGCACGGCGAATGGTCCCTCGCTGCGCGAGGAGCTCAGCGAACTGGTGAAAGAAGATCCGGACACCGCGGTCAACGTGCTGCGGGCATGGATTGGTAATCCTAACAACCCGAATTAAATGCCCCGTCTACACGGGCACGGCAGCGAAAACGAAACTAACGCGAGAGCCACAGCGGGCCCTCAAGAGTACGGATCGGATCAAGATTCATGTTCATGCGAAACCGACAACTTGCCGTTCGAAAGGCAGCGATCCTGATCGCCAGCCTCGACCCGCAAACGG
>DATJTR010000424.1:0-12432 GCA_035503215.1 Pirellulales bacterium | reverse complement strand
CGGACAGATCATGGCTTACGGTCTGCCGTGGACGTTGGCCCGAGCCCAGGCGCTGGAAGTGTTCAAGGGCGAGTTCATTCCGCTGGACGGGATGAAATTTCGCAGGACGGCGATTCGCGGCAACTGAGCGGCGGTCGGCGTCGGGAACGAGTTTCGCGGTTCTTTCAAGCCCGGTGAATGCGACGCCTGGGCAGACGGTTTTCTCAGGCGGGGAGACATTTCGTGAAGCCGGTGCTGCAGGCGCTGTTGGTCGCCGACCACGTGTATTGTGACGCGGTGACGGGAAAGAAGATCGTCGTCGGCATTTTTCATAGCGTGCGGTTCAAGCCGGCGCCGCGTGCGAAAGAGCCGACCGAACCCGGCCAACACGGGGATCCTGGTCACTCCGAGAAGCAGGGCCCGCACGATGCGCCCGCCGGACACGGCGCGGCGGACCAACCCGACACGGGTGGATCGCAGCGCGCCGACGGCGCGCACGGTGCGGGGGAAAAGAAGGCACCGGCCACGCGGAACGGTTCGCCCGATTCGAACGCCCCGCGCGAGGTCACGCTGCGCGTCGATGCCGGCGGGCAAAAGGCCGGTTCGCCGTTCTGCTACATCAGCCTGACCGAGCTGTTTGGCGAACAGCACTTCGAGCTGCGCTATGTCGATCTGGCGGAAAACAACTCGCTGTTCAGCGCGCATTTCTCGCTCGTGTCGCACGATCCGGTAGGGACGGAGGAAGTGGTGATTCCGCTGCCGGAACTGCCGGTCGTTCATGCTGGCGCTTTCGCGCTGGAACTGCTGTGGAACGACGAACCGCTGGGATCGCACCGCATCGTGTTCAGCGAGCTGCCCGACGATCCGTCGGATGAGAATCCGCCGCGGAAGGCTTGAAACGCAGCGGCTGCGCCCCGATCCTTGCCCGCTTGGCGCCACATGTCTTACAATGCGCGTCTGGTCGACGGGGCAAAACAGGCGTTTTTTTCGGGTGCGGACGGGTGGCGTGCAGATCACGGTGAACGACAAAGTGCGCGAAGTGGCCGCGGGCACGACCATCGCGGCCCTGCTGGCCGAGTTGGAGTTGCCGCCTCCGCAAGTCGCCGTGGAAGTGAATCTGAAATTGATTCCCCGCGGCGCCCACGCCGAACATCGATTGCAGCCGGGGGACCGCCTGGAAGTGGTCACTTTGGTCGGAGGAGGGTGAACGAGTGGCCACGGATATCGCGGTCGGCGATCGGTTGACGATCGGTACGCACACGCTCGGCAGCCGATTGATCGTCGGCACCGGCAAGTACAAAAGCTACGAGACGATGGCCGAGGCTCTGGCCCTGTCGGGGTCCGATTGCATCACCGTCGCCGTGCGCCGCGAGCGGCTCGTGAACGCCCGGGGCGAAAACATCCTCGATTTCATCGACACTCGGCGCTACACTCTGCTGCCGAACACGGCCGGTTGCTTCACGGCCGAAGACGCCGTGCGCGTGGCCCGCTTGGGGCGCGAGATTTTGCTCGGCCTGGAAAACCCCGGGGCCGACTGGGTGAAGCTCGAAGTGCTGGCCGACACGAAAACGCTGCTGCCCGATCCGGTGGCCACGCTGGCCGCGACCGAGACTCTCGTGGCCGAAGGTTTTCAGGTGCTGTGCTACACCAGCGACGACCCGGTGATCGCCCGGCGGCTGAAGCAAGCCGGCGCGGTGAGCGTGATGCCGGCCGGCAGCCCGATCGGATCGGGCCAAGGGGTTCTGAATCCCAACAATCTGCGAATCTGCCTCGAATATCTGAAAGAGGGAGATCCCGACTATCCGGTGATCGTTGATGCCGGCGTCGGCACGGCCAGCGACGTAACCGTGGCGATGGAATTGGGCATGGATGGCGTGCTGCTAAACACGGGCATTGCCCACGCGACCGATCCCTTGCTGATGGCACAGGCCATGAAGGCCGGCACGATTGCCGGGCGACAAGCGTATCTGGCCGGGCGGATTCCCAAGCGGCTATATGCCACGGCCAGCAGTCCCGAGACCGATCGGATCGCGCCGATGCCGCGGTAGACGTGTTTTGCCCCGCGCTTTCTTGCCACGATTGTTTCTGCGCGCGGTTGCAAGCCAAACGCTTCGGCGCTGCCATGATCGCGCCGTTTACGCCGCGAGTGCGGCTCTGCTAGGTTGAACGCAGCGCCGCGGGCCGGTCGATTGCCACGGGGCGTGCCCGATGAAAGGGGGACAGTCCCGTTTGCTTCGCAAACTTGGGACAGTCCCCGACAGCCTTGGCCCTGCACACTGAGCTTCTTATTCCCGCACGATGTTGACGCCTGCCGAAATCTTGGGTCCGTCGGGACGGATTGCCGCCCGGCTCGATCACTACGAGCTGCGGAGCGAGCAATTGGCCATGGCCGATTCGATCGCGGCCGCGCTGGCCGACGGTGGGCATCTGGTGGCCGAGGCGGGCACCGGGGTCGGAAAAAGCTTCGCTTATCTGGTGCCGGCCATTCTGTTTGCGGCCGAGGCCGAGGCGGCCAAGCCCCGGCGGATCGTGCTCTCGACCCACACGATCAGCTTGCAGGAGCAGTTGATCGCGAAGGACATCCCGTTTTTGCGCAGCGTGATGCCGATCGAGTTCACGGCGGTGCTGGTCAAAGGGCGGGGCAACTATTTGAGCCGGCGGCGGATGGAAGGAGCGGCGGCGCGGGCGGCCAGCTTGTTCCACAGCGAGGAAGAATTCGACGAACTGCGGTCGATCCTCAATTGGTCGAAAGCGACGACCGACGGCTCGCTGGCCGACTTGGATCATCGGCCGCTGCCGGTGGTGTGGGACGAGGTGGAGAGCGACAGCGGCAATTGCCTGGGCCGCAAATGCCCGACCTACAAGGAGTGTTTCTACTACCTGGCCAGGCGGCGCGTGCAGCACGCCCAACTGCTGGTCGTGAATCACGCCCTGTTCTTCAGCGACCTGGCCCTGCGCCGCGAAGGGGCGAGCATTCTGCCCGACTATGACGCCGTGGTGTTCGACGAGGCCCACACGCTCGAGGCCGTGGCCGGCGACCACCTGGGGGCGAGCGTGAGCAATGGGCTGGTCGATTACCGGCTTAACAAGCTGTTCAACGATCGCACGAACCGGGGATTGCTCGTGCATCACCGGTTGACGCTCGCGCAAAAAGAAGTGCTGCACTGCCGGCGGCTGGCCGAGGAATTCTTTGACGACATTTACGATTGGCTGAGCCGCACCGGCAAAGCCAGCGTGCGCGTGGCGGCGCCCGAGATCGTGGCTAACCGGCTCAGCCCGGCGCTTTCGCACCTGGCCGGCATGCTGCGCAGCGACGCGCTGCGGTTGCCCGAGAGCGAGCAGCAAGATCTGACGTCGGCCGCCGACCGAATCCGCGGACTGGCGCAGGAAATCGAAAGCTGGCGGATGCAGCCCGTTCCGGGCATGGTGCATTGGATCGATTCGGCGGCCAACCGGCGAGGAAGGATGCGGTTGACGCTGGCGACGGCCCCCTTGGACGTGGGCCCTGCCCTGCGGGCCGAACTGTTCAGTAAGGTGCGAAGTGTGATCATGACGAGCGCCACGCTCGCTGTTGGCCGGCCGGCTTCGTTCGACTTTTTTCGCCGCCGGCTGGGGCTGACGCAGACGCGGACCGAGCGCTGGGGCAGCCCGTTCGATTATCGCCGGCAAGCCGAGCTGGTGCTGATCGACGGCATGCCCGATCCGACCGACGCTTATCGCTATCAGCAGAAGGTGGCGGAATTGGTGAAGCGGTTTGCCGGTCGGACCGACGGGCATTGTTTCGTGCTGTTTACGAGCTACGACATGATGCGGCGCGTCGGGCATGCGCTCGCGCCGTGGCTGGCCGAGCAGGACTTGGCGCTCTATTCGCAAGCCGACGGCATGCCGCGCAGCTTGATGCTCGAACGGTTCAAGGCCCAGCCGCGCGGCGTGCTGCTGGGGACCGACAGTTTCTGGCAAGGGGTCGACGTGCCCGGGGACGCGCTACGGAGCGTGATCATCACGAAGCTGCCGTTTTCCGTGCCCGACCGGCCGCTGCTCGAAGCTCGCTTGGAGGCGATTCGGGCGGCCGGCGGCGACCCGTTCTCGGAGTATCAGCTTCCCGAGGCGATTCTGAAGCTGAAGCAGGGATTCGGCCGATTGATCCGCACGGCGCGGGATGAAGGGACCGTGGTGATTCTCGATCCCCGCGTGCGAACGAAAGGCTATGGCCGGCTGTTCTTGGAGAGCTTGCCCGACTGCCGGCTTTCGGTCGAGCCGGCCGATGACGACCCGCGCACCCGGGCTGCCGCGGGGCGTTAACGGGGAACGCGGAGCGCAATTTTCGGCCGCAATACCATTGTGTGCTGTTTCCGGCGGCGCGGGTGGCACTGGGCGGTGCGTTGACCGGCCGGCCCGCGCGATTTAAAGTGAAGAATTGCCGGGAGTTGGGGCCACTTGCGCCGGCCGTGGCGGGTGCTGCGTCGGGGGGCCGTTTGTGCCCCGTGGCGTTTTCGGTTCCAATTCGTCTCCACTTTTAGTTCTTATCCGAAAACCGACAGGAGAGGGGGACAGTCCCATTTTGCACTGCAAGCTGCGCAAAATTGGGACAGTCCCCAGCGGTTCTCGGCTAGGCCTTTAGCCTGCGGGACCAGGCGCGCATGCTCGCCAAACGCGTGATCCCTTGCCTCGACGTCAATCGTGGACGCGTGGTCAAGGGAACCAATTTCGTCAATCTGCGCGATGCCGGCGATCCGGTCGAGGTGGCTGCGCGCTACGAGCGCGAGGGGGCCGACGAACTGGTGTTTTTGGACATTACGGCCAGCCACGAAGAGCGGGACATCATCCTCGATGTGGTCCGCCGGACGGCCGAGGTGATTTTCATGCCGCTGTGCGTGGGGGGCGGCATCCGCACGCTGGACGACATTCGCGACCTGCTGTTGGCCGGTTGCGACAAGGTGTCGATCAACACGGCCGCGGCCCAGAACCCCCGCTTCGTTTCCGAGGCGGCCAGCCGGTTCGGTTGCCAGTGCATCGTGGTGAACATCGACCCCAAAAGAGTGGTCAAAGAGGGGCGCGAAGTGTGGGAAGTTCATACCCACGGCGGCCGCCGCGGCACGGGACTGGAGGCAGTGGCCTGGGCCCGCGAGGTCGAACGGCTGGGAGCAGGCGAGATCGTGCTTACGAGCATGGATGCCGATGGGACGAAAAACGGGTACGATCTGGAAATCACCCGGGCCGTAAGCGAGGCAGTTTCGGTGCCGGTGGTGGCCAGCGGCGGGGCGGGCAAGCCCGAGCATCTGGCCGACGCCATTTTGCTGGGGAAGGCCGACGCGGCCCTGGCGGCCAGCATTTTTCATTTCGGCGAATTCACCATTGCCGAAACCAAGCAGTTGATGCGGGAACGCGGGGTTACGGTGCGGGTGTGAAAGACCGGCCGCCGACGCTGCGAGCGTTGCGGAACGGCGAGCCAAACGGAAAAGCGCAGAAGGGGACGATCATGGCGACAACGACTGAAGGCGAGCCGAAATCGGCTGCACAACAGTTCAAAGAAGAGATGTACAACTTCGCGGTGACCAACCATCGCGAGCTGGAAATCGACACGCTTTTCAAGGCTCTGATCAAGTTCAAAGGGAGCGACTTGCACCTGAAGGTGGCCAAGCCCCCCTACGTGCGCGTGCGCGGCTCGCTGAAGCCGCTGAAACGCGGGCCGATTTGGGACGAAGAGATGGCCCGCCTGTGCGTGCCGATGATGGACGAGCGCAACCGGCGAATCTTCGAAGAAACCGGCGGCGCCGACTTCGCCTATTCGATGCCGTTCGAGGGAGACATCTGGCGGTTCCGCGTCAACTTGCTGCGGCAGTTGGGACACATCGGCCTGGTCGCGCGAAAGGTGAACAACTTCGTCCCCAACTTCGAGGGCTTGTACCTGCCGCCCACGATGGTGGAACTATGCAAATTCGACCAGGGAATGGTGCTGCTGGCCGGCGTGACCGGTTCGGGCAAAAGCACGACGATCGCCTCGATGCTCAACTGGATCAACGCCCATTACAAGAAGCACATCCTGACGCTGGAGGATCCGATCGAATTCGTGTTCACCGACGATCAGTGCCTGATCAATCAGCGCGAGATCGGGTTGGACGTGAAAAACTTCGAAATCGGCATGAAGCACGCCGTGCGCGAAGATCCCGACGTAATGCTGGTGGGCGAAATGCGCGATCGGGAAACGTTCATGACCGCCATTCACGCGGCCGAAACCGGGCACTTGGTGTTCGGAACGATCCACGCCGCCAGTGCTTCGAGCACGATTGGCCGTATTCTCGACCTGTTTCCGCCGGAAATGCACCCGGCCTTGAGAAGTGCCATCGCCTTCAACATGCGGGGGATCGTGGCCCAGAAGCTGTTGCCCTCGATCAAGGAAGGGGTGGGCCGCGTGCCGACGGTGGAGATTCTGACCTTTAACGCGATGACGCGCAAGCTGCTGTTGGAAGAAAAGGACGACAAACTGGGCGACCTGATCCGCATGAGCGAGAAGGAGGGGATGCAGGACTTCACGATGAGCCTGAAAGGCCTGGTGGACAAGGACCTGATCGATCGGAGCACCGCGCTCGAGGTGGCGCCGAACGTGGATGCATTGAAAATGGCTCTCAAAGGTATCGACGTCGCGCAACCCGGGATTCTGTAAGCATGCGGCTGGTAGTTCTGCTGTTGGGCACGGCGGCAGTGTGGGCCGCCAGTGCGGGGATGACGTTCGCCGCCGAGGCGCTGCCGTGGCCGGACAACGGCGTTCCGTTCGATCACGGGCCGGGATATTACCTGAGCCTGTGGAAGATGGCCCCCATTTGGCTGCTTTTCGCCATGTGGGTCTACACGACCGATTGGGTCAATCGCGACACGTACGCTTTGCGGCTCGAACACGCGAAGTGGAACTCGATCGTCGTGATGCCGTTCTTCTGGGCCTATGTGCTGGTGTGGGTGATCCCCTGGTTCTGGCTGGCCTTTCCGCTGCTGGTGTCGGCCTATGCCGCGCCCTTGACGATGTACGTCCGCGAGCGGAACAGCCGGGTGGCGATCGGCGACCAGGTGCTCACCCGGCGGCACATCCGCAAGTGGATGCAAGCCAAGATGGTCCTCTTGCGGCTGCGGAAACCCGAGGCCGAGGGACCGGCGGGCCCGGACGTGAATTTCAAGGCCCAAGGGGCGGCCAGCGACAGCGACAATAACGTCAATCTGCTCACGGCCCGCGAGAACATGGGCTTTTTGCCGGCCCGTCATTTGGTCGCCGACGCGCTGCAGCGCCGGGCAACCAACGTTCTGCTGGAATACACGGCCGAGGGCGTGCAGGTGCGGCACCAAATCGACGGGGTGTGGCACGACCAACCGCCCCTGGATCGAGAACTGGTCGGCGACCCGGTGCTGGAGGTGTTCAAGACCCTCGCGGCACTCGATCCGGAGGATCGACGCACGAAGCAGGTCGGCACGCTGGCCATCGAAACGTCGCAGAACAAGTATTCGTGCCGCATCACCACTCAAGGCACGCAGACCGGCGAGCGGGCGCTATTGCAGATCGAGGGCAAGAAGCTGGCCTTCAAGACGCTGGAAGAGCTGGGCATGCGGCAAAAAATGGTCGACCAGCTCATGGAAATCCTGGCGCGCAAGGACGGGATGTTCGCGTTCACGTCGCTGCCTGCCGGCGGGCTGTCGACTACGATCGACGTGGCGCTCGGTTCGGTCGATCGGTTCACGCGGAATTTCTCCACCGTGCAGGACATTGCCAGCGCCGAGCGCGAAATCTTGAACGTGCCGATCACCACCTACAGCGCGGCGGCAGGCGAGACGCCGGCCACGGTGTTGCCGAAACTGGTCCGCACCTATCCCGACGTGATCGTGGTCCGCGAGCTGGTCAATAAGGAAACGCTGGAGCTGCTGGTCGAGCAAGCCGGTCAGGAACGCCTGATCCTGGTTTCGCTGCGTTCCAAGGACGCGATCGAAGCGCTGGTGCGGTTGTTGCAACTGAAAGTTTCGCCGGTCGTGCTGGCGCCGGTGATGGCGGGCGTGCTCAACGTGCGGCTGGTGCGGAAATTGTGCGAGAACTGCCGAGAGGCCTACCCGCCGCCCCCCGAGGTGCTGAAGCAAATGGGCGTGCCGGCGGGCAGAATCGAGTCGTTCTTTCGGCCGCCGACGCAGCCGCTCGACCCGAAACATCCGGAGGTGGTGTGCGATCAGTGCCAGGGAATCGGTTACTTGGGACGGACGGCGATCTTCGAATTGCTGGCGATCGATGAGGGAACGCGCGAGGTGTTGGGCACGCACCCCAAGCTCGAGCTGTTGCGCGCGGCGGCCCGCAAGGGAGGGCATCGCACGCTGCAAGACGAAGGACTGCTGTTGGTCGCACGCGGCGTCACCTCGCTGCAAGAACTGTTGCGCGTGCTGAAACAATAGGAAGGAGGACCGACCGTGTATCTCAACCTCATCCTGCTCTTGGTCTTTTTCGCCGTGTTCGCCTCGACGATCCAGAACGGCCTGTGGTCGAACATGGTTCTCTTGATCAACGTGGTGAGCTCCGGACTGGTGGCCACCAACTATTACGAGCCGGTGGCCGAACTTTTTGACGACTTCCTGCCGGCCTGGGGCGTGGCCAACGACATCGTGAGCGTGTGGCTGGTGTTCGCGGGAACGATGGGCGTGTTGAGTCTCGTCACCGATCAGCTCTCGAAAGTGAAAGTCCGCTTCATCAAGCCGCTCGACCGTTACGGCGGCATCGCGCTGTCGTGTTGGATCGCCTGGGTGATGGTGTGCTTCACGACGATGACGCTGCACACGGCTCCCTTGCCGCGGAATTTCGCCGGCGGCGATTTTCAACCGGACCCCGCCGCGCGGATGCTATTTGGGATGGCGCCGGATCACCGCTGGTTGGGATTCGTCCAGAAACTGTCCCGCGGCGTGTATTCGACCAGCCCGATGAACATGTTCGACCCGCGGGCCGACTTCATTCTGAAGTACGCTCAGCGGCGGGCCGGAGTCGAGAACGGCGGCAGTTGGGACGCGCCGGGCCCCGCCAAGGCGGCCGCGGCGAAACGTGCCGGAGGCGTGCAAGCCGCCCCCGCGGCGGAAAAGAAGCCGTAGCGAGAAAAGCCCCGACAGGGCGGCTCAGCTTTTGACCGGCTGACGTTGGGCATCGCCACGCCGCTCGGCCGGACGGCCGTCGGCCGTGCGGTGCTGCCAGACGTTGACCAGCGCTTCGGTCAGCGCGAGCACGGCCGGCCCGATGATCAGACCGGCAATGTTGAACACGTAAATCCCGCCGATGAAGGCGAAGAAGACCAGCACCGGGTGCAGCCGGAGCTTGTGTCCCACCAGGATCGGGTAGAGGAAGTGCCCGATCAGTCCGACGGCGATGCCGCCGACCGTGATCAGGCCGGTCTTCACGTAAGCTCCTTGCAAGGCCAGGAACAGGGCCGCCGGCACCCACACGATCGAAGGACCGAGCACCGGCACGATCGCCATCACGGCGGTCAGGGTTCCCCACAACAGCGGCGCCGGCAACCCGAGCACGAGATACAAAATCCAGGCCACGAGTCCTTGCACCAGGCCGACGATCACGGTGCCGTAGATCGTGGCGTTGATCGTGTCTTCGACGCGGGCGAAGACTTCGTCGGTCTCGGGATTCGACAGCGGCACGAGCGAGCGCAAAAGCTCGACCCCCTGCCGATGGTCGCGGATGAAATAGAACAGGATGTACAACATCATGAGCAGCTGCGTGGCGAAGGAGAACGAGCCCCCCAGCACCCACGAAGCCTGGGTGGTCGCTGTGCCGGCCAGGCGGTTCAGTTCATTGGCGGGATTGATCGAACGCTCGAACCACTCGACCACCGGAGCGAACCGCGGATACTCCTTCATCTTCTCTTCCCAGGGGATCTCTCGAATCTTCTCGTTCAGGAATCTCACTCCTTCGGGCGCCTGAAAGTAGAGCTGCCGACCCAACACGACCGTGGGAGCGACAAGCATCAGCGCCACCAGGGCGACCGTGATGGCGGCCGCCAGATTCGGACTGTGAACGCGCAACCGCAACCAATCGAAGACCGGATACGAAACCAAGGCCAGGGCCACCGCGAAAGCGATCGCCGAAACGAACGGCGCGACCAACAGCCAACACAGGTAGACCGATAGAACCGTCGCTCCCACAAGCACCATCGCCAGCGCGCGTTCACGCGGCAGCCAACCGGTGCTGAGCTCATCGGTGGCGGAAGAGTCGTGCTTCATTTCGGTGCGAGGTGAGAAAGAGCGACGTAAGATGAACGTTTCGTAAGGGAACGAGCCCTCATTGTATCAATTTGTCGGTTGGGGACCGAGTGGGCTAAAACCCTGGGAAACGCCGGGAAAAACGGCCCAAACCGATCGCCGCGCCAGCCTCGAATGCCTGTCGCGCACAGGTCCCCCGGGGAAGCGCGGAATCGCGATGCGCGCGGCGCGGAGATTTTTTTGCCGACGCATCGGCCAGTTGGTGCGCGGGCGATCGCGACGTGCGCGTGGTGCCGGCCCAAACGCGGCGCAAACAAAACGCCGCTCGAGCGGCCGCGCCAAGCGCTCGACGTGCGCGCCTGCGCTCCCCGCGAATGACGCACGATTCACGGAGCGCCCCGTGAAAACCGCGGCGCAGAAATGCCAACGTGATTCCGCCAGGTTTTTGTTGATTAATCTTGTAGGCGCGAGATTCCGCGCGCCGACTTGACAATCGATCGAAGGCGAACAATTGTCGATGCACACCGGTGGCGGTCCGGCGAAGGGGGCGGGCGCGAGCGAGTTCGGTTTTCCTTCCTTCACCCCCCTGTTCATTGGGCGATAAATGCGTACCTTGGTGCGCAGATGAAATGTGTGAACCTCGTGCCCGGGCGGCGGAATCGGCCGGGGGGCCATGTCGGCCTCGTGGAGGACGTGGCCAAGCTTGCTGGTTGTTCTCTTTGACGATCGACGGATGATTCGGCGCGAGGCAAACGCCGGGTCAAGTCGAGAAGCGCGGCGCTGACGAAAGTCGGTGCTGCACTGCGTCGCGTGAGCGGCTGGTGGTTGGCGCCTACGAGCGGCGCATGGTTACGATTGGTTTGTAGTCGGCCCTGCCTTAGATGCCTCAGTATTTTCATCCCGCTAGCAACGCGTTTTCTCGGGCCACGATCGCCGCCGGAATTGCCCTGGTTGGCGTCGGCCTTTGGGTGTGGGCAGTTGTCTATCGCTCGCCCTACAGCACCGAAGTCAACGTCGTTCGCCACCAACCGGTCCCTTTCAGTCACGAGCACCACATCAGCGGGCTGGGGCTCGATTGCCGCTATTGCCACCTGTCGGTGGAGAAGTCGGCCTTTGCCGGCATTCCGCCCACGCAAGTCTGCATGGGCTGTCACTCGCAGATCTGGAAAGACAGTCCGATGCTCGAGCCGGTGCGGGCCAGCTTCCGCACGGGCGAGCCTTTGGAGTGGACGCGGGTGCACGATCTGCCCGGCTTCGTCTACTTCGATCACAGCATTCACATCGCCAAGGGCGTGGGCTGCGAAAGCTGCCACGGCCGGGTCGATCAGATGCCGCTGATGCGCAAGGTGAAGACGCTGCAGATGGAGTTCTGTCTGGAGTGTCATCGCGATCCGGGCACGCAACTGCGCGAGCGCGACCAGGTGTTTCGCTTCGACACGAGCACGGCCGCGGCAACGCCCGATGAAGCCAAGAAGATGGTTGAGAAATACCACGTCAACGTCCGGCAACTTACCGACTGTTTCGTGTGCCACCGATGATCGATTCGATGATCCATAACGCGACGCCCAGCACTCCCATCGATCTCGACGCCATCCGCCAGCGCCTGGCGGCGGCCGGCAACGAGGAGTATTGGCGCAGCCTGGAAGAACTGGCCGAGACGCCGGAGTTTCTGGAGTTCTTGCACCGCGAGTTTCCGCGGCAGGCGTCGGAATGGGACGAATCGTTCGGGCGGCGCGGCTTCTTGAAATTGATGGCCGCGTCGTTGTCGCTGGCCGGGGCCACCGGCTGCTTGTTGCGTCAGCCCGAGGAAAAGATCGTTCCCTACGTGCGTCAGCCCGAAGGGATCGTGCCGGGCAAGGAATTGTTCTACGCCTCGGCAACCACGTTCGCCGGCTACGCTCAGGGCGTGCTCGTCGGCAGCCGGATGGGACGGCCCATCAAGATCGAAGGCAATCCCGAGCATCCGGCCAGCCTGGGCGCGACCGACGTGTTTGGCCAGGCGTCGATCTTGTCGCTGTACGATCCCGATCGCTCGAAGACCGTGGTGTTTCGCGGCAACATCGAAACCTGGGATCATTTTCTCCGCGCGCTGGCCGACGAGATGCCGCACATTTCGAGCGTCGGCGGCGAGGGGCTGGCGATTTTGACCGAGACGGTCACTTCGCCGACGTTGGCCTGGCAGCTCGACGGACTGCTGCAGGCATTGCCGCGGGCGAAATGGCATCAGTATCA
>DATJTR010000423.1:0-5906 GCA_035503215.1 Pirellulales bacterium | reverse complement strand
CGCACGACTCCTTTGTGGGCCACGACGACCGAAAGCTCGGTCGGCTCGGCGACTACCACGGCGTCGGGCCGGCGGGGAATGATCGATCCCGGCTCCTCCCACATCCGGCAAAGCGCCTTGGCGCCGCTGAAGCCGTTTTCTTCGTTCACGGTCGAGGCCATCACCACCGTCGGCCGGCCCGCCGGCCGCTCGCGGGCCAGCCGGGCGAAGGCGGTGAGCATCGCCGCCAGCCCTCCCTTGATGTCGCACGCCCCCCGGCCATAAATCCGCCCGTCGCGCACCGTGGGAGTAAACGGTTCGATGGTCATCCCCACCACCGGCACCGTGTCTTGATGGGCTTCGAACACCAGCAGCCGTTCGGCCGCGCGCGAAGCCGCGTCGCCATCGAGTCGGGCGACAATATTATCCCGCTTGGGCTCGACCGTTTTCCGCGCGTACGGCACGCCCAACCGCTGGAAGAAACGTTCCAGGTAATCGGTCACCCGATATTCGAAAAACTCCGGTCCGTCGGCCGGTCGCCCCATTGGATTGACGCTCGGCAGCGCGATCAAATCGCTGAGCGTTGCGACAAGCTCGCTACTGGCGGATTGGTGATTCATGTAGGTCGTCGCCGCGGCGCGGGGCAGGGGCTGCCCTTTCGGCCGCTGGCCAAGCGAGGGCACATATCTGTCGGTTCACAATGTAACATGTTCCCGTAGCGGCCGGAAAACTGCTGGCCCAGCGGCGCAAACCGGCGGGCGCAAGCATCATCCGGCCGGTACCGAGGCTGCCGCTGACTTTCGGAGGCCTCTTTGCTATGGTGGCTCGGCTCGGCCAGCGGCATTCCTCCGCCTCCACGACGCCTGCAAGACAAACGAGATGGCCATGTTGTCACGCACCGTACTTCTAATGGTGGTGATTTTGGCCGTTCATGCGTCGGTCGCAGCCTCAGCCAGAGATCTCGAGGCGATGCAAGGCGAGTGGGTAGTCGATCATGCCGAAAGCCCCACCGGCGAAATTCTGAAAGCCTACGAGGGGACGATGCGCCACACGGTGCGCGGGTCCAAGGCTTACCATTCCGAGAAAGGCCAGACGGTCGAAACCTCCTTCGTCCTGGACGACACGAATTTCCCCAGCAGGCAGTTGGTGACCCGGCACAAGGGCCAAATCGGACGTGCCATCTATCGAATCGACGGCGACAAGCAAACGGTCATCGTCTTGTGTGGGCCAGATCAGGACTGGCCGACCGAGTTCAAGCCCGGTCCCTTTGATCTGGTGCTCGTGTTTCGGCGAGTCACTCAATAAATCTTCGGCGGGAATTTAAGTTTCAGTCCCCGACTCACCTGGGGACCTGCCCCCGACTTGCCGCCCTCCTGCCTTCACCCGCTTGACCAGCGGCGTTGGCTCACGATACCATTTCGCTTGTGAAAAGGGCCCTCCGACAGGGAGGGCCTTTTTCCGGCGAGACTTTGTGACAAGATTCACAAAGTCGCCGCTTGGCAAGTCAAAGTCTCGGTGCTCCGCGTTCAATGCAAATTGCCGTTCTGCCCATCTTCTTGTTTGTCGCCTGCTCCGGCGCGCTGGCGGTCGGATTGATCGCGATCAGCGGGCTGATCGGTCCCAGCAAGACGAACCGGGTGAAGGAAATGCCTTATGAGGCCGGCATGGATCCGGTCCACGACGCGCGCCGCCGCTTCGACGTCCGCTTTCACCTAGTGGCGATCGCGTTTCTGGTATTCGACGTCGAATTGCTCTTCCTCTATCCCTGGGCGGTCGCCAGCCGCAATGCCGAGGGAATCAAAGTCGCGGTCGAGAATGGTTGGGTGGCCAGCCGCTCGCTGGTGTTCGGCGAAGTGATGATCTTCATCGCGCTGCTCGCCCTCGGCTTCGTCTATGCCTGGCGGAAAGGGGTGTTCCGATGGCGATAAGCGTTCCCGAAAACGTGGTCGTCAGCCGGCTCGATTCGCTGGCCAGTTGGTGCCGCAAGAACAGTCTGTGGCCGATGCCGTTCGCCACGGCCTGCTGCGGCATCGAGCTGATGGCCACGGGCGCCAGCCGCCATGATCTGGCCCGCTTCGGTGCCGAGGTGTTTCGCTTCAGCCCGCGGCAGTGCGACTTGATGATCGTCGCCGGCCGCGTGGTGATGAAGATGTTGCCGGTGTTGCAGCGCATCTGGCAGCAGATGCACGAGCCGAAATGGTGCATTTCGATGGGGGCCTGCGCCTCGACCGGCGGAGTGTTCGACACTTACAGCGTGGTGCAGGGCATCGATCGCTTCATTCCGGTCGACATGTACGTGCCGGGCTGCCCGCCCCGGCCCGAGCAACTGATCCAGGCGATCATCGACCTGCAAGACAAGGTGCAGCACGAAGGCACGATTACCGGCCGCGAGTTCGGCACCCGCAGCCGTCAGCAGACGAAGCGGGCGCTGGTCGATTTGCCGATCATCACGCTGCCCTGGGGCATGGCTCCGGCGCCGCAAGGAATTCGGGAGAACTGACCGCCCAGCACTTCGTCCGCGCCGCCAGTCGCTCGCGCCGCTGGCCACGTTCACCGTCCTGACGCCATTCTCCCGAAAGAACACCGACCTTGATCCAGCCTGAAACGATCGCCGCCTTCCTGGCTGCTTTTCCCGCGGCCGTGCACAGCGAATTTCGCGGCCAGACGCGGGTGGTCGTGCCCGTCGGTTCGTTGATCGAGGCGCTGACGTTTTTGAAGAACAAGCGGAAGTTCGATCTGTTGGTCGACGTCACCGCCGTCGACTATCTCAACTATCGCGACGCCGATCATCGTTACGGCCTCGTCTATCTGTTGGCCGCGGTCGATACTTCCGAGCGGATCACGGTGCGAACGTTCGTCGACGATCCAACGCCCACGGTGCCGTCGGTCGTGCCGCTGTGGGAAGGGGCCAACTGGATGGAGCGCGAGGTGTGGGACATGTTCGGCATCCGCTTCGAGGGCCATCCCGATCTCCGCCGGATCCTGCTCCCCGAGGAATTCACGGCCCATCCGTTGCGCAAGGATTATCCGCTGCAAGGACGCGGCGAGCGTCACAACTTCCCCGTCCTGCACCGCGCGGAAGGTTGATAGGGCAAGCGAAATATGGCCACGCAAGAAACCACGCTCCATCCGGCCGACGCCGACGACCGGCCCCAGCAGCAAGACTACGTCTGGACGCTGAACTTCGGCCCCCAGCATCCGGCCACGCATACCACGCTGCGGCTGGTACTGCTCTTGGACGGCGAGCGCGTGCTCGACGCCGTGCCCGACATCGGCTACCTCCACTCGGGCTTCGAAAAAATCGGCGAACACCTCGACTACAACCAGTACGTCACCGTCACCGACCGGATGAACTACATTTCGCCCATGGCCAACAACGTGGCCTGGCACGAGTCGGTCGAGCGGCTGCTGGGCATCGAGCTCACGCCGCGCTGCAAGTACATCCGCACGATCATCGCCGAATTGGCCCGCATCAGCGACCATTTGCTCTGCAACGGGGCGGTCGGCCTCGACACCGGCGCCTTCACGTACTTCCTCTATGCGTTCTATCAGCGGGAAGTGCTGTACGACATTTTCGAAACGCTTTGCGGCGCCCGTTTCACCAACAGCTATACCCGCACCGGCGGAGTCATGTACGACATGACGCCGCTGGTGGTCGAAAAGATTCGCACGTTTCTCAAAACGTTCCCCAAGACGCTCGACGACATGGATCGGCTGCTCAATCGCAACCGGATTTTCGTCGACCGTACGCGCGGCGTCGGCATCTTGACGCGCGAAGAAGCCATCAATCGCAGCGCGTCCGGGCCGATCGCCCGGGCCAGCGGCGTTGCTCGCGACCTGCGCAAGGACGAGCCCTACCTGGCTTACGCCGATTTCGATTTCAAGGTTTGCTGTGCCCAGTCGGGCGATTGTTACGCCCGCTATCTGGTCCGCATGGCCGAAATGCGGGAAAGCCTTAAGATCGTCGCCCAGGCGCTGGAAAACTTGCCCTCCGGGCCGGTCAACGTCGATATCGGCGAGCGGACCGCCTTGCCCACCAAGAACCAGGTGTACAAGACGATCGAGGGGACGATCTCGCATTTCGAGTTGGTGATGAGCAACCGCGGTTTCGAAGTGCCGCACGAGGAATCGTACGCCGCGATCGAGTCGCCCAACGGCGAATTAGGCTTCTACCTGGCCGGCGACGGCACGCACGCCGCCTATCGGGCCCGCTGCCGGCCGCCGTCGTACATTCACTTTTCCCTGTTCCCGGCCTTGATTCGCGGTCACACGCTGAGCGACGTGGTGGCCGTCCTGGGCAGTTTGAACATTATCGCCGCCGAATTGGACCGTTGAGGATCGACAGTCGCGCATGACAACCGCCGAGCGCATTTTGACCCCCGAGATGGTCGAGGCCATCAAGGCCTTTTTTCCGCGCTACCCGACGAAACAAGCCGTCACGTTGCCGGCCTTGCACATCGTCAACGAACGCCTGCGCCACGTGCCGCTGGCGGCGGTCGTGGAGATCGCCGAGCTGTTGGAGCTGGCCCCCGCGCAGGTGCAGGACACGCTCAGCTTCTATCAGTTCTTCAAGCAGGACAAACCGCACGGCCTCGTGCGGGCCTGGGTTTGCCGCTCGATCAGTTGCGCCCTGCGTGGTGGCGAAGAAGTGCTGGAGCGGATGTGCCATGCCGCCGGCACCCATCCCGGCGAGGCGACCGCCGACGGCACGCTGACGGTCGAATTCGCCGAATGCCTGGGGGCCTGCGAATTTGCCCCCTGTATGCTGGCCGGCAAAACGCTGTACAAGAATCTGACTCCCGAGCTGGGCGAAAAGTTCGTCTCCCTTTGCCGTTCGGGCAATGGACAGGAACCTCCCGAAAAAGAAATCAACGGCACGATCGTGGCCGGCGGACCGGCGGTTGTCGGCAGCGCCGCCACGAACGGCCACGGCGGCTGACGCGAGCACCATTAACGCCCAGTAACAAGCAAGCGCCTCAAGCGAGCAAGCCAAGCGTGACGAAATTCGAACCGATCCTGCTGGCCAACGTCGGCAAACCGAACAGCCATACTCTCGCGGCCTACGAGGCCAGCGGCGGTTTCGTCGGTCTCCGCAAGGTGCTGGGCGAAATGACGCCGGCCCAGGTCATCGAGATGGTCAAGGCCAGCAATCTCCGCGGCCGCGGCGGCGCCGGCTTCCCGACCGGGCTGAAGTGGTTCTTCCTGCCGAAGGACCATCCCGGCCCGATCTACATGTGCATCAATGCCGACGAGAGCGAGCCCGGCACGTTCAACAACCGCATTCTGATGGAGGACGATCCTCACCAGATCCTGGAGGGGATCATCATCAGTTGCTATGCCACCCGGGCCCAAACCGCTTACATCTATCTCCGCTACGAATACCCCATGTCGTACGACCGCCTGCAAGCGGCCATCGACGAGCTGTATGCCGCCAACCTGCTGGGCAAGAACATCCTCGGCAAGGAATTTTCGCTCGACGTCTTCCTGCATCGCGGTGCGGCCGCCTACATCTGCGGCGAAGAAACCGGGTTGATCGAAAGCCTGGAAGGCAAGCGGGCCTGGCCGCGAATCAAGCCGCCGTTCCCGGCCGTCGAAGGAGTGTTCCGCAAGCCGACCGTGGTGAACAACATCGAAACGGCCGCCTGCGTCACGCAAATCGCCGCTCGCGGCGTCGATTGGTTCAAAAGCATCGGCATCCCGTCCGATCCCAAGAATCCTCGCGATCCCGGCAGCTACGGCCCGAAGCTGTATTGCCTCAGCGGACACGTGAACCGCCCCGGCTGCTACGAAGCGCCGCTGGGAATCACTTGCCGGCAATTGATCGACGATTTCGGCGGCGGCGTGTGGAAAGGCCGCAAGGCCAAGGCGGCGATTCCCGGCGGCATCAGCATGGGCGTGCTGTCGGAAGCGGAGTTCGACACGCCGTT
>DATJTR010000422.1:0-4709 GCA_035503215.1 Pirellulales bacterium | reverse complement strand
CTGCCACTTCATCGTGCCAGAGCTGGACGCCGGCAATCAGATCATCTACCAATCGACGTTCACGGTCGCGCCGGGAGTGAAGCTCGACGAGATCATCCGCCGCGGTCAAAACGACAACGAGCCCCATTGCCTGCTAGAAGGGGTGCGGCGCGTGGTCAACCGCGAAGTGCAGTTGCACTTTCATCGCGTGGTGGCCGGGCCCGGACGCACCGGCTAGAGCAGAAGGGAGACACCGCAAGCCGCCGAAGAAGGCCGGGCCGGCGTTAGTCCCACCACCATTGGTCGACGGGCAAATCCTTCACGGCGACCGATTCGCGGAGCTCGCTGATCTTGCCGTCTTCGTCCGGCTGGACGTTTTTGGCCTCCAGCGCGCGGGTCGGCTTCAATTGCACGCCGCCCCCCAGTGGCGTCATCAACCGTTCGTCCTTCCAAACGGCGGCCACGACGGTTTCCACCCGGGCCGGGACGTTCAGCGTGGCAATTGGCACCGCCGCCTCGTTGCCAAACACCTGCATCTGCCAGTTCGCCTTGCCATAGAAGTCTTGCTGCTGAATGAAGGCGGCGGCGATGGCCAGGTCGATGCAATTGCGCAACTGGGCGTAAACCGCCGTGCGGTTCGCGATCTCGGGATAGTTCTTCGTGAAGGCGCTGACGAAC
This sequence comes from Pirellulales bacterium, assembly GCA_035503215.1. Classification (GTDB taxonomy): domain Bacteria; phylum Planctomycetota; class Planctomycetia; order Pirellulales; family PALSA-1355; genus DATJTR01. Next base: position 4,052 of record DATJTR010000422.1, on the reverse strand, counting down.
TGCTTGCTGGCCTTGTTCGACTTGCCGGTCGCCTTGCGGCTGCCGTCGGAATGGATCACTTCGTCCTCGTCGACCAGTTTCACGCCATTGCCCACCAACTGCATTCCCAAGCGATCGGCCGCTACGCGGACACACTGATAGTCGGGAATGAAATACCAGCGCTGAAGACTGTTGCTATTGGTGCGGGGATGGGCGTTATCGACGAAGCTGGCCATCCTTACCGCCGGCGGCTCCATGCCCAAGCCGATGAGCTTCATCCGGTAGTCCGCCTCGATGAGCACCTGGGCGTAGTGGCAATTGACCGGCACGCCCTCAACGCGAATGTTTTGATAGCCGAGACTGGAGCGGAGCCCGTCGACGATCATGTCGGCCTGGTCGGGCGATTGCAGCGGACCGACGCTCTTGATGAACGCCTGGACCTTTGCCAATCCCTCAGGCGTGGGATCGATCGAGCAGAGGATGACGGGGGTCTTTTTTCCGGTCGGAGGGAACGCTCGGAGCGCCGCCACGAGGTCTTCGAGCTCGAGAATCGCCCGGCCCGTTTCGACGCCGCAGACGCGTCCCGACAAATCGGACGCCCAGCCCTCGGCCGGGCCGGCGATGACGACGTCTTTCGAGTCGGGATAGTAGAAGACGTAGCTGACGCGCGTCAGCCCGGCGAGGTGCAACATCTCGTCGGTAATGGGCTGCTGTTTCTCGAGCTTGGCGGTGACCGCCGCTTCCAGCCGGTTGAGCGAGACCTTGCGGAGCTTGCTTTTCGCGGCGACGCGGCGATCGAGCTGGGCCTTGGCGGCTTGCACGCGGTCGCGGGTGAGCTGGCCCGTGGGATCGGAAAACTCTCGCTTGCGCAAGACGCCGTCGGCATCGATGATCACGCCGTTGGCACCGCTGACGTTCGACGAGGAGATATTCGTGTTGGTGTGGCTGGTGACCGTGGTGCTGCCGTTGGTGCCTTGTTGGCCAGGCTGATTATTGTTGTTGTTGTTGCCGCCGTTGTTTTGGCCCGGAGGAAGGACGATGTTGTTCTGCGCGGCCGCAGGCCGGCTGAGCGCAGCGCTCCCGAGCAGCATGCCGACGAACATTGCCAGGATCGACGCCTTCAGCGGCCGGCGCAAAAACATGGGTTTCCCCCCTCAGAAACAGCCTATTCCGGAAACGCCTCCACCCGCCCTGCAAATCGAAGTGGCGAGGTGGAAGCGTCGATTGAGCGAGTTCGAAGAGCCGGCGCAGATGGCCAGACTTCTTCGATCTTAATTACGAAAGCTGCGCAAAGCAAGAAATGCCAAGCCCTGTTCGATCGCTGGAACCGCGGAAAAACTCCTAAAAAACCGGCTCGCAGCCGCCCGTCGGGCATTGCCGAACAGCGGCGGCATAACCCGCAGAATCGGTCGCTCGAGCCGGCGGCTATCGCATGGCCAGCTCGCGCGATCGGTTGCCGGAAGCATTGCGGGCCGAGGCAGGGGGCGGAGCGGCCAACAGTTGCACGTTGCCCGGCCCAAGCAAACCGTCGAGCCGCGAGCGCAGCTCGGGATTCAGTTCGACCCGCGTCTGCTGGCTCTTCATCAGCACGCGGCGGCCATCCTCCAGGCAAAGCAAAAACTGCAGTTCGCAATTGCCCGGGTAGCCACGGACGATCTCGTGCAATTCGCTGACTCCTCGCGGGCCATGCTGCGACTCCGACAGGCGGATCCGCAGACCGCGGGTAAAGCGGCCGGCCACCTCCGACAAGGGAATCAATTCGTTGACGATCAGGTTCGATTCCTCGCTGCCGGGCCGGCGATCGACGGCGCCGCGGACGACGAGGATCGCGTCGGAAGTGATGAGATGGCCGAAATTGGCAAATTCCTCCGGCCAGGCGATGCAGCGGACCAGCCCGCCCATGTCCTCCAGGTCGAACATGGCGTACTTGGTGTTGTTGCTGCCAGCCCGGGGATTCTTGGTTTGCGAGTGCTTGATGGCCGACACGATGCCGCCCAGCACCACGTCGGTGCGCGCCGGCAGACTTGGCAATTCGGTGGTGGTGTGGGAGCAATACGTGCGCAAGGTCTGTTCGTGTTCGGCCAGCGGATGGCTCGACAAGTAGAAACCGAGAACCTCCTTCTCGCCGGCCAGGCGGCGGTGAGTGTCCCACTCCGCCACGTCGGGCAAGCGGATGACCTCGGCTTGCGGCTCATCGTCGGCCGCTTCGAACAATCCCTTTTGGCCGCGGCGGCGGTCGGCGTGCAGGGCGGCCCCGGATTGGATTGCCCGATCGACGAGTTCCATCCACTGCGAGCGATGCGCGCCAAGGCAATCGAAAGCGCCGGCCTTGATGAGCGTTTCGATCGCCGCCCGCGTGATTTGCTGCGAATCGACCCGCTCGCAAAAGTCGAACAGGCTGCGGAACGGGCCGCCCGTGGCACGGGCCGCGGCCACGGCCGCCGCCGCACCGCCGCCAAAACCCTTGATCGCCGACAGTCCGACCTGCAACTTACCGTCGATCACCGTGAAATCGGCCTGCGAGCGATTGACGTCCGGCGGCGAGATTTCGATTTCCATGCGGCGGCAATCTTCGAGATGTTCGACCAGCTTGTCCTTCTTCTTGAAGTTCCGCCCAGCGATGTCTCCCGACAGCAGCGCGGCCATGAAGGCCACAGGATAGTGGGCCTTGAGGTAGGCCGTCATGTAGGCGATCAAGGCGTAGGCGGTGGAATGGCTTTTGTTGAAGCCGTAGCCGGCAAACTTTTCGATCATGCCGAACAGCTCTTGCGCCTCGTCTTTCCGCAAGCCCTTGGCGACTGCTCCATCGACGAACTCTTCGCGATACTTGGCGATCTTGGGAAGATTCTTTTTGCTGATCGCCTTGATGCAGGTGTAGGCGTTCGAGAGCTCAATGCCGCCCAGGCCATTGAGGATGCGCATCACCTGTTCTTGGTAGACCATCACCCCGTGCGTTTCTTCGAGCACTTCGCGCATCACGGGGTGCAGATATTCAGCCTGCTTGCGGCCGTGCTTCACCTGCACGTATTCGTCGACCATGCCTCCTTCGAGCGGGCCGGGACGATAGAGAGCGCTGGTGGCGATGATGTCGCGAAAATGATCGGGCTTCATTTTCTGCAACAGGTCGCGGATGCCGCCACTCTCAAACTGGAAAATGCCCTTGGTCTCACCGCGGCGCAACAGCGCGAACGTTTCGGGATCGTCGAGCGGGAACTGATAGGGATCGATCCGCTGACCGGTCGTTTGTTCGACCAGCTCGACGCTCTTGGCCAGCACGGTCAGGTTCCGCAACCCGAGGAAGTCCATCTTCAACAGGCCAGCCGCTTCCACGTCTCCCATCGCCCATTGGGTGATCACTTCTTCCTTGCCCGCCACGCAGCCGAGCGGCACATACTCGACGAGCGGCCGATCGGCGATCACCACGGCGGCGGCGTGGGTGCCGACGTTGCGGGCGAGCCCTTCGATCTTCATGGCCAGATTGATCAGCTCGCGGACTTCGGGATCGTTGTCGTAAAGCCGCTTTAGATCGGCGCTGTCGACCAGGGCTTTTTTCAGCGTGATGTGCAATTCCTCGGGCACAAGGGCCACGACGGAGTCGACGCGCGGAATCGGCATGCCCAAGGCCCGGCCGACGTCGCGAATGGCGGCCCGGGCGGCCAGCGTGCCGAACGTGCCGATCTGAGCCACGTTCTGCGTGCCGTAGGTGGCTTTGACGTACTGAATCACCTCGCCGCGGCGGTCCTGGCAAAAGTCGATATCGATATCGGGCGCTTCGAGCCGGCTCTCGTCGAGAAACCGCTCGAAAAGCAGATCGTATTTCAGCGGACAGACGTGGCTCAGATACAGGGCGTAGCAAACCAGCGATCCGACGCCCGAGCCGCGGGCAGTGGCCGGAATGCCTTGCTCGCGCGCGTAGCGGACAAAGTCCCAAACGATCAAGAAGTAGTTGGCGAAACCGAGCGTGTTGATCACCTTCAGCTCGCGCTCGAGCCGCTGCAGAACGACGTCGTCCAACTCGCCATCGGGGCCGAACCGCTGGGCGTCGCCGGCGTAGCGCTGCTTGAGACCGGTGA
>DATJTR010000421.1:0-6155 GCA_035503215.1 Pirellulales bacterium | reverse complement strand
GGTCTCCGTTGAGCACTAAAGCGAATCCGATTGCCCCGCCGCGCCGCCCGGGGGCGGCGAACCGTACTGCTTTCTCACCACAGCGTCAAGGCGAGGCACCCCCGGTGCTGGTTCGCTCTCAAAGTGAGATTTCCGCGAGTTCCAGCGGCAGTTCGTATTTTGTTGAAGTGGGGATATAATGTGCGAGCGGTTCTGATCGATTGGGGGTCCGAGACATGAATGCCGAACGAAAGTGGAATCTGGCTGCCTGGATCGCGTTCGTAGTGGTTTTTGCCGTGTTGTCGTTCTGCGGCAGTCGGGTTCGCGTGGTCGCGCTGGTGGTCGCCGGCACACTGCCGTTCTTTTTGCTTGCGGCAGTGGCGTTTTATAACCAGCGCGCGTCCAGCCTCGATTCGACCGGCAAGTCCCCGACCTAGCTTGGGCCGCATGGTCGGATGGCATCCAAAAGGTTGCCAGCGCGGGATGGAGCTAGCGCGGGCCGCGTTTGAGGCGGGGTGGGAATACTCACTCAGGTCACGGACCGTCTTGCCGCTTGCGCGCCCCTAGACCACCATCTCTGCTAGCAGTTCGGGCTCCTCTGCTGGAATGGGCACCGGCTCGCACATTCTGTATCCGAGGGCGCCCACCCGCATGCTGCCGCCCTGCACTTCTTCCACTACGATTCCATCCGTAAGCATCAAACGTTCAAAACCACCCCGGCCGTGGCTGCCGGGACTGCCGAGCAGCCGCAGACGATTCTCGACTTGGCTAAGATGGTCGAAGCAGAAGAAAAGAAGCGGGGCGAGCGGCTTACGGACTACCTACCTTCAACCAATACCGCTCGCCGGTGGCAGGCGGCGGCTGTCGGGTGTTTGACGATCCGTGCGCCTTTCTCGGGCCTGGGACCCGCGCCGCTTGACCCTGCCGGGGGGCACTTCTATGATCGCCTCAGGGGCATTTCTCCGCATCTCCAGCCAGGCCCGTGCATGAATCCCATCGATCCGGCAGCAACCGAAAACGGCACTCTCGACGGCGAGCGCGACGAGCCGCTGGGCACGGTCGCGTCGGGTTTCGGCGCGTCGAGCCCGGTCGATCAGGCGCGCATCCAGCGGGCGGTGCGCGAGATTCTGGCCGCCGTGGGCGAAGACCCCGACCGCGAAGGGCTGCGCGAAACGCCGGCCCGGGTGGCCCGCATGTACGCCGAACTGTTCAGCGGCCTGCACGAAGACCCGCGCGAACACTTGCGCAAGTTTTTCGTCGAGCGCTACGACGAAGTCGTGCTGGTCCGCGACATCAGCTTCAACAGCATGTGCGAACATCACATGCTTCCCTTCATGGGCGTGGCCCACATCGGCTATGTCCCCAACGGCCGGGTGCTGGGCTTGAGCAAGCTGGCCCGCGTCGTCGAAGTCGTCGCCCGCCGCCCGCAGGTGCAGGAGCGCATGACCGAAACGATCGCCAACCTGCTGGAAGAAGAGCTGCAGGCCAAAGGGGTGGGCGTGGTGATCGAGGCCACGCACACCTGCATGACGATCCGCGGCATCCGCAAGCCGGGCAGCCTCTGCGTCACCTCGGCCATGAAAGGGCTGTTCCGCGCCAACGTCTCCAGCCGCGCCGAAATCATGAACCTGATCTACGGCAGCCGGCGGTAAACCAACCGTCCCGAGCCATCTTTGTCGTGATGTCGACCGGTCAATGCAAACAGGCGCTCGCTTGTGCATATACTATTAAATAGTATAATTCAGTCGGCTTGGTTTGGGCATCGTTGCGCGTCTGATGGCTAAACGTCGTCGTCCCATCGGCAATAAGGGCTCGCGGGAAGCGCGGCGAGCGCCGCACGTTTTCACTTCGGCGGACATTCTCGATTTCGTCGAGCTGCCGGCGTTCACGCGCAGGTGGGAGAACCTGGGGCTCGATGACGAGGAGGACCTAACCGCCCTCCAGTTCCTGATCATGCTTGGGCCCAAGGCGGCGCCTGTCATTCCAGGGACGCGCGCGATTCGCAAGATTCGTTTCGCGCCGCCGAAATGGAACGTGGGCAAGAGCGGGGCGTGCCGGGTCTTGTATGTGTGTTTCGAGCGGTTCCGGGTCGTGTTGCTCGCGGTTGTCTACGACAAACACGAGCGAGACGATATCTCAGCGAGCGAAAAGCGAATTCTGAACAACATCGTCGATGTGATCGAAGCTGAGCTGAAAATTCGATATTCGTGACTGCCCCCAAGGAAATCGTCCGATGCCAAAAAAAACCTTCAGCAGCCGCGTGGCCCAAGATCTGATCGAAGGGATGCAGGGATTCGCCGAACACCTCCGCCAGGGCGGTGCGATCGAGACGAAATACACCGTGCGGCACGTCGATCTGGACTTGCACCCGCGGTCTTACACCGCAGACGACGTCCAACGGGTTCGAGAACTCTTGAGGGTCAGCCAGACGCTCTTCGCCCGCTTCTTGGGCGTGTCGGTCAAGACCGTTCACGCCTGGGAAAGTGGCAAAGCGCCGAGCGAGATCGCCTGCCGCTTCATGGACGAAATCCAACAGCAGCCCGGCTACTGGCAGGCGAGAATCCAGGAGCTGATCAAAGTGAAAGCTGTCCCGGCTGCCGCTGCGCCGGGCAGGAAAACCTCCGCGAAGCGTACGGCCGGTGGGACTGCGTCACGCCGGGCATCGTGATTGCCGGCTGCTCCGACTCTCGAATCTTCTCTTTGCCGCTCATCGCCTACTGGATCCGGGAACCGTCGTGTCCCTTCTCGTTCAGTTTATCTTCCGGGTGGTTTTCGGGATGGCGGCCGCCATGGCGCTGGTGCCGCCGCGGCAGGTGACGAGCGGCTACTTCCGCAACAATCTCTACGTGCTGTTGGGGCTCGACGTGCTGGCCACGCTGGTGGCCCTGGCCGAACGATCGCAGTTCCCGCTCTGGCCGCCGCTGGCTGGGGCCATCGCTTGCTATCTCGGCGGCGCGCTCTGGCTGTACGAAAAACCGGCGGCCGGTCGTAACGCGCTCGTACTGATCGCCGCTTTGGCCCTCGTGGGCGCCTGGCTTGCGCCTCGGCCGCTGGGCGAGACCGACCTGGCCCAGGCGCTGTTCGACGCCGATCTGGTCACCGGCGGACTGCTGCTGGGCACCACGATGGCCGCGATGCTGCTGGGGCACTGGTATCTGAACAGCCCCACGATGGCCCTCGCCCCTCTGCGCCGGCTGATCGGAATCATGGGGCTGGCCATCGCCGCCCGCGCGGTCCCCTGCGGCATCGGCCTGGCGCTCGTCCTCTCGTCAGCCACCTGGCCCAGCCAGGCCGAGCTGTTGTTTTTGTTATTGCGCTGGCTGTCGGGATTGCTGGGCGCGGCAGGCCTGGCCGTGATGGCTTGGAAGACGCTGCTGATTCCCAACACGCAAAGCTCGACCGGCATTCTCTACGTGGCTGTCATCGCCACCTTCATCGGCGAATTGGTCTCGCTGCTGCTCTCCGGCTCGGCCGCCTACCCGCTGTGACTATTGAGTCCGTGGCGGCAAATGGGCCGAAGGGCGACCAACGGAAGCCCTGAAAACAGGGCGTTTGAGGTTGTGCAACGAGCCCATTTCCAACCTAGCTATCAGTAAGAAGTCGTTTCAAGACCTGATGGGGGAGGGGGAAAGTCCCAATTTGCTCCGAGCCCTCCGCAAATTCGGGACAGTCCCCGGCTGGTTTTGAAACAGCGTATAAGGGGACAACCCGGCGCGAGTTCCGTCCGGCTCGGCGCGTCTATTGCTCGGCTGGCGAGGCGGCAATCACGCTCCAACCCGGCGCCCGCCTTCCGCGGAGCCAGGCCGGCACGGCGTCAAAATTCGACGGCCGAGCCCGGTAGCTAAAGTCGTACGAATTGGAGAACGACGATTCCCACCCGGAAGCACTCGAGACGTCGCCCCAGCCCGAGGCTGCGGCAAAGCCATACGCCCAGCCCGAGACGTGATGCGTCCGCAGGGCGGAGTGAGGGTAGTGTTGATACGGGGTGGTGACCGAATAGGGATAGCCGACCGTCGGATTGGGATATTGCTGCGCCGTCCAGCCGGCGGGCTTCGCCGTCGAGTCGGTATGAGAATCATCGGCCGGCTTCGCTTCCGGCATCCTTTTCTCGACGATCGTGGTCGAGGGGGCCGGGCTGCCGTCGCGGCGATTCGCTAGCGCCGCGGCCCGCTCGTCGGCATCCAGCTTGCCGTCACCGTTGCGATCGAACTGGGCCAGTCCCCGTTTCTCCAGCGGCGACTTGGTCGGCCGCTTCACGCCGCCGGCCAGGGCGATGCGGCACCACGGGCAGCACAGCACGCAGAGCACAGTGCACACGATCGCTGGCCGCAGCATGGCGCTATCCCCGTTCCCGCCCACGTCGCCTAATCCGAACCGAAGTTGCAATAGACGTGCGAATCCAGGCTCCAATAGATACTAGAAGCGGCACTCGCATAAATGCTGGGGGCGAAATATCCAGAGCCGTTTGCGCTCGAACATGCACAACTCTCGGCCTTCGCCGCGTTGCTCGCCGGGGCCGCGCAGGCCGCGGCATTGGCTTGGCCGCCCGGGCTGTTCGCCGAACTCTGGCCCGATGCGCCCGTGTCGCCGCCGAGCCGGGCGGCAACCATTGCGGCCCGCTCGCGCCCGTCCAGCCTGCCGTTGCCATCCAGGTCGTATTTCGCCAGGCCGCGTTTGGCCAGCAACGCCCGGCCCGTCGTTTTCGCGTCGGCAGCCCACAAAGTGGTCGAACTCAAGAACCAGACAGCAGTGCAAATCGCCACGATTCGAAGCATTGCGATCCTCGCCTTTCTCGCCGCGTCCTCTTCCCAATGGATTCAACCTTCGAACTTGCGCCGCATGCGTTCGCGCACTCCGCCCAGCCGGTCTGCATCAATACGGGATGATTCGCATGCCAGAGATTCGCGACGGGCAGAGGTTTGGAATCCGCGGATCTCCGTGGTGGTATCCTAGCGCCATTGGGCCGATGGGAGAATGGATGAACAGCCGCGGTCCGCGCAAACTGAGGTAGCCGTTGTCTTGTGCGAGATACGAGCCGCTGTTGGCGTAGACGTTCGGAGCGTACCCATAGCCGGTCGATTCGGCGTAGGGAGAGCTGTAAGTCGTCGCGGTCGAGTAGCCGAACGCGGAAAGGATCGCGGCCGAGTTTGTGCTGGCCTCGTTCGTCGCCGGCACGGAAGCCGACTCGTCGCCGCCGCCGACGTGGCGGGCGGCAACCACCGCGGCACGTTCGCTGGCATTGAGCTTGCCGTCGCCATTCCAATCGAAATTCGTCAGGCCACGTTTGGCCAGCAGTGCTCGGCCCGTCGCTTTCGCATCGGAGGCGAAAGCGGCCCGGTTGGAATCGAGCAACGCGGAACCGAGCAATAAGGCGTGCGAGAAAAGTGCAGCCAGCCGATGCATCGTGAAGCCTCCCACCCGATCGAAGCCACGCGGCGCACCGTCAGTATCTCACGTCCGGCCGCATGCGCCGAGATAAATCCAGAATTACGTTTTGTTCAGGAGGGTTTTTCGATCGAACTTTTGCCGGTCAACCGCCGGCTTGTTCTTCCGTCGACTGGCCAAGCGTCGGCCGACATGCTGGCTCGCGGTCGGCAAAACCCGGCTTGTGCCCCGCCAAGGCGACGACGAAAATGAACGCTTTGCTCTCGGTCGCAGGCCACAAGTCGCCATGATCCAGCCCGAAACCAACGCCGACTTCGATCTGGCCACGCGAATCCACCCCTTCAAGATCGGGCCATTGGTGGTCGATCCGCCGGTTCTGCAGGCCCCGATGGCGGGGTTCACCAACTACGCCTTCCGCCAGATCGTGCGCGACTTCGGCGGCGTCGGCCTGCAGGCGACCGAGATGGTCCACGCCCGCGGCTTCTTGTGGATGGAGCAGGAAGAGCACGACTTCCCCGACCGGTTGTGGGGGGTGAAAGAAGAACCGCGGCCGCTGGCCGTGCAGATCTGGGACAACGATCCCGAGACGCTGGCCGCGGTCGGTGCCAAGCTGGCCCACGAATTTCGCGTGAGCGTGGTCGATATCAACTTCGGCTGCCCGGTCAAAACCGTCACGCAAAAGGCCCACAGCGGTTCGTATCTGCTCAAGTTTCCCGATCGCATGGCCCGCATCATCGAGCGGGTGGTGGCCGCCTGTGCTCCCACGCCCGTGACGGCCAAGATTCGGCTCG
>DATJTR010000420.1:0-4002 GCA_035503215.1 Pirellulales bacterium | reverse complement strand
GGCCATCGCCAGCAAGGAGAAGCAACTGGCGAACGCGAATTTCGTCAGCCGTGCCCCGGCCGAAGTGGTGGAGAAGGAGCGCGCGGCGCTCGCGGTGCTCAAAGAGCAGGTCGAATCGCTGCAAGCTGAGCTGGCGGCGCTCGAAAAGGAGCAGTGAGCGACGGTATCGACAAGAGGGTGGCACGCCCATTTATGGGCGTGACCTTGCGACGCTCAGGACGCGGCGGTGGCTCCTCGCTCCCGCCGGCGCCGCGTGCCCGACGTTTTCAGGTCCGGTGTTCGCACATCGCTGGCCCTGGAGGGGAACAGTCCTTCTGACCCTTTTTCGTTGCTTGGGGCCAGTCTACGCCACGACGTCTTTGGCCACGGTGCCGGCCAGGTCGGTGAGGCGGAATTCGCGCCCGCTGTATTGATAGGTCAGGCGGGTGTGGTCGAGGCCCAAGAGATAGAGCATCGTGGCGTGCAGATCGTTGATGTGCATCCGCTTGTCGACCGCGGCGATGCCGTGTTCGTCGGTCGCGCCGTGGCGAAAGCCCCCTTTCACGCCGCCGCCGGCCATCCACATCGAAAAGCCGCCGGCGTTGTGGTCACGGCCGTCGGCACGTTGAGCGCCAGGGGTGCGGCCGAACTCGCCTCCCCAGACGACGAGCGTGTCTTTGAGCAGGCCGCGCTGGTCGAGATCGGCCAGTAGGGCCGCGATCGGTTTGTCGATCGCCTTGGCGTTGGCCGTGAGTTTTTGCTGCAAGTTGTTGTGCTGGTCCCAGCCCCCCATGCCGAGTTCGATGAACCGCACGCCCGCCTCGGCAAAGCGGCGGGCCAAGAGGCACTGGCGGCCGAAATTGTCGGTGCCTTGCTTGCCGATGCCGTACGCTTCCAGCGTGGCTTTGGATTCCGAATCGAAATCCATCAAGGCCGGCACCGCTCCTTCCATGCGGAAGGCCAACTCGTACGATTCGATCAAGCCTTCCAGCTCGGGATTGACCTTGTCCTTTTCCAGTCGCTCGTGGTTCAGTGTGCCGAGCAGGTCGAGCTGCTTGCGCTGCAGTTCGGCCGAGAGCTTGGGGTTGTCGATGTTGGCAATCTTGCTGCCATCCTTGCGCGGATTGCCGCCACGGATCGGCGTGCCTTGAAACGCGGCGGGCAGGAACCCGGAAGCGTAGTTCTGCGAGCCTCCTTGGGCATTGATGGTGATGAAGCCGGGAAGTTCCGAGTTTTGCGTCCCCAGGCCGTACAGCACCCAGGCCCCCATCGACGGCCGCTGGAAGCGGAAGTTGCCGGAGTGCAGCTCGATCATGGCTTGCGGATGGACCGCCACGTCGGTGTACATGCTGTTGAGCAGGCAAAGCTTGTCGGCGTGCTGGGCCAGGTTGGGAAAGATGTCGGGCAGCCACAATCCGCTTTGGCCGTGCTGGGCGAACTTGAAGGGGGACTTCATCAGTCTTCGCCCCTTCCCTTTTTCGTCGATCGTCTTGCCGTCGTCGGCTTGCAGCCGGGGCTTGTAATCGAACGTGTCGACGTGCGAGGGAGCACCCTGCATGAAGAGGAAGATCACGCGCTGGGCCCGCGGCGTGAAGTGCGGGGCGCGGGGGGCCAGCGGATTATTGGGGTCGCCGGTGCTGCCGGCGGTGTTGGCCTGGGCGGCCAGATTGGCCAAGGCCAGGTAGCCGAAGCCACAGCCGAACGACTTGAGCAGTTGGCGGCGGGTGACGCTTGGCTGGAATGGATTGATCGGGAACATGGCCGGCCTCTTTCTCTATCCTAGCTTTTTTGGGACAAAGCCGGGAACCAGGGGGACAGTCCCATTTTGCTGCGCACGCTCCGCAAAATTGGGACAGTCCCCAGCGGCTTCGTCTTCATGCTTCTAATACAAATAGCGGAATTCGCCACTTTCAAGCAAGGTTTGGCAAGTGCTCATCCAAGCGGCCATTTGCGGACTAGCCTGTTTTCCGCCGCTGGCCGCGGCCCGATATTCCTGCAGATATTTGGCCACCGCGGCTTGCTCCGACGCCGACGGGGAGCGGCCCAGGACCAGCCGGAAGGCCAGCTCGATGCGTGCGGCCGGCTCGCGCTCGGCCGAATCGAGCACGCGCTTGGCGATCGCCTGCGATTGCTGGAGCACGAAGGGATTGTTCATCAGCAGCAGGGCCTGCGTCGGCACGATCGTCACGTCGCGCTTGCCGACGATCAGATCGGGATCGGCGGCGTCGAAGATTTGCAAGATTTCGGGGACCCGGCCGCGGACGTAGGGAAGATACACGCTGCGGACGTCGCCGGCCTTGCGCAGCTCCGCGGCCCCCTTGCCGCCGCCGAGCTGGCCGTTGCCCAGATCCATTACCGGCGAGCCGATCGGCCGCTCGAGTTGCAGTTCGCCGCTGGCGAAGAGCATGGCGTCGCGAATCTCTTCGGCTTCCAGCCGCCGCCGCTCCATCCGCCACAGGAATTCGTCGGCCGGATCGACGGCATAGTTCGCCGCGTCGTGCTGGCTGGACAATTGATAGACGCGGCTGAGCACGATCGAGCGGATCAACTGCTTGAGCGACCAATGCTGTTGTCCCGTGAACCGCACGGCCAGGGTGTCGAGCAGCTCGGGATGCGTGGGCTCGGTGCCCAGCGCGCCGAAATTGTCGACCGTGTCGACCAGCCCGCGACCGAAAAGATGTTCCCACACCCGGTTGACCAGCACGCGGGCGGTGAGCGGATTGTCCTTGCTGGCGATCCAGCGGGCCAACTCCAATCGGCCGCTATGGCTAGGATCGATGCGGGAGCCTTGCGGCGTTTTCAGCACGGTGAGCACGCCGCGGGGAACTTCGGGCCCTTTGTCTTTCACCTCGCCACGGACCAGCACGTTGGCATTGCCGGGCGCGCCTTCGCGGACCCCCATCGCCAGGTTGCCTGGCGGCGTGGCCGCGGCTTCGAGCTCTTCGATCTGGTCCTGCCGCTTTTTGATTTCGGCCTGAAAGTCCTTTTTGACGAACGGATTGACGACCGTTTGCGGGCCGCGTCCCTTGCCACGGCGGGCGCCGGGCTTTCGATTCGCCTGCCGCCGCTCGCGCTTCAGCTCTTCGATCTGCTGTTCCAGCCGGGCGACGTCGGCTTCGCGTTGTTGTTGGGCCTTGAGTTGTTCTTGATTCCAACGCGGGCCTTCGTTGCCCTTGAGGAGGAGCAAATGATCGTCGAGCGCGCTCTTCTTGCCCGGCGCCACGCCGGCCATCGTTTCGGTGCTCTGAAAGATGCCGGCCAGGGCGTAATAGTCGGTCGTCGGAATGGGGTCGAACTTGTGATCGTGGCAGCGGGCACAGGCGACCGTGAAACCCATGAACGCACGCGACGTCACATCGATCTGGTCGTCGACCAGGTCGGCCTGGAACTGCTCGACTTTTTTCTCGGCGATCGATTTGGAGCCGACGGCCAGAAAACCGGTGGCGACGGTCAGCCGGTCGCGCTCGGCATTGTTTTTGGCGGGCAGCAGATCGCCGGCCAGTTGCTCCATGATGAACTGGTCGTAGGGCTTGTCGGCGTTCAGGGCGTCGATCACGTAGTCGCGATAGCGCCAGGCATAGCGATAGGGGACGTTGCGGCCCTTGCCGGTCGATTCGGCGTAGCGGACGACGTCGAGCCAGTGCCTTCCCCACTTTTCGCCGAACTGCGGCGAGGCCAGCAGCCGATCGACGACCGTGGCGAACGCGCTGGGCGATTTGTCGGCGACGAAGGCGTCAACTTCGGCCGGCGTGGGAGGCAGCCCAATCAGGTCGAACGTCACGCGGCGGATGAGCGTGACGCGATCGGCATCGGCCACGGGATGCACCTTTTCCCGCTCTTGCCGGGCGAGAATGAAGCGGTCGATGTCGCTGGCCGGCCAGGCGGTGTTTTGCACCTGCGGAACGGCCGTGGCCTTGGGATGCTTGAGCGACCAGAACTTGCGGGCTTCGACAAAGTCGATCTTGCCCTGCGGCCGGGCCGCCTTGCCCACCCGCGGATCGGGCGCCCCCATGTCGATCCACT
>DATJTR010000419.1:0-12773 GCA_035503215.1 Pirellulales bacterium | reverse complement strand
TTCCCGATTGAGTTCGTAGGCTTCCGAGTCCGGAGACGAGATTCCGTGGCCCTCGGACAACAGCACTCGCACGCGGCGGGTATCGGGTGCCCACAGCCGAAAGTGAACGCCCCCCGTTCCCGGCTCGGCACCGACCGGCAGCCGCCGTTCGAAATCGCGTCGCATGCAGGGAACCCGCTTGAATTATGAGTTTTGAGCACGAAAAACCGTTCACGTGGCAATGCAATCGGTGCGCCGTCTTGACTGTGCAACGAGTTTGGCGCGCAATCTGCATTGCAAGCGGCTCATTTCGCGGGATTCGGGAGAGGATGGGAAATTCGCGGTCAGGCGTCGGCACGCTATAGTGAGCACTCTGGCAGAAGGAGTGTCATAGCGGATGGGCAGCGACCATCTCGGGGGGACTCTCGCCCCCTCGCCGGCCCCTTCCGTTCGGGCAGCAACGGTAATTTGAGCGACACTCGTGCAAACGACGCCAATCGATATCCCGCTGGCAACCTACCGGGTGCAATTGAGTGGGCATTTGACCTTTGCCGAGGTACGACCACTCGTCGATTATTTTTCTCGGTTGGGAATCGGCGCGCTCTACCTTTCCCCGTTTTTTCGCGCCGCGGCGGGCAGCACACACGGCTACGACGTCGTCGATCCGACCGAGATCGACCCCAGCTTGGGTTCGGAAGAGCAATTCGGCGCATTGGCCGAAAGTGTGCGTACCGCCGGCTTAGGGTTGATGATCGACATCGTGCCGAACCATATGGGGGTCAGCGACGCCCACAACCGCTGGTGGCAGGACGTACTGGCCAACGGCCCAGGCTCGGCGTTCGCTAAATTCTTCGACATCGATTGGAACCCACCCAAGGAAGCCTTGCGCGGCAAAGTGCTGCTGCCGGTGCTGGGAGACCAGTTTGGCAAGGTGCTGGAAGAGAAGCAGATCGAACTCGCCTACGAAGACGAGCGGTTCGTGCTTCATTATTTCGACCGGGCCTTTCCGACCGATCCCTCGACCTGGCTGGCAATCCTGCGCCGAATGGTCGAGCGGGTATCGGAGCGGCTCGAAGCCGACGTGCCCGAGCGGATGGAACTGGAGAGCATCGTCACGGCGATCGAACATTTGCCCCCTCGCACCGCGCAAAGCGAAGAGGAGTTGCAGCAACGCGCCCGCGAGATCGAAGTCACCCGCCGACGGCTGGCAACCTTGCTGGAAGCCAGCGGCGACGTGCGGGACGGGCTCGCCCAGACCATTGTCGAGTTCAATGGCGTCGCCGGGGACGCGGCCAGCTTCGATTTGCTGGAAAAGTTCATCACCGACCAGCCGTATCGCCTCTGTCATTGGCGGGTGGCGACCGACGAGATCAATTACCGGCGGTTTTTCGACGTCGATTCGCTGGCCGCCATACGCGTGGAAGATGCCGAAGTATTTCAAGCGGTCCACGCCGCCGCCCTGCGCCTGGTCGAGCGCGGTTGGGTCAGCGCGCTGCGGATCGATCACGCAGACGGATTGCATGATCCGGCGCAATATTTACAGAATCTTGCTGATGCGGTGGCGCAGGCGAAAACCGCGGGGGGCGCGCCCGCGGGCGATTCTGCCCGGCTTTACACCGTGGTGGAGAAGATTCTCGGTTGCGACGAATCGTTGCCGGACAATTGGCCGGTGCAAGGGACGACCGGCTATGACTTCCTCAACCTCTTGAATGGCGTGTTCGTCGATCGGTTGGGGGGCTACGCGCTGCGCGACGCCTACGTACGGTTCACGGGCGATTCGACTCCGGTTTCCGAAGTATTGCACGACAGCAAGCGAGCCATTCTGGCCACGTCGCTATCGGCCGAATTGTACGCGCTTGGCAACGCGCTCGATCGTATCTCGGAGCGACATCGGCGGTCGCGCGACTTCACGCGGCTATCGTTGTTCCGGGCCGTGCGTGAGGTGTTGGCTTGTTTTCCGGTGTATCGCACTTACATCCGGCCCGACGAGGGTGTAGTGGGCGAGGAGGACCGGCGGCGCATCGACGACGCAGTGCGGGTCGCCAAGCGGCGCAATCCGGCCATGAGCCCCTCGTTCTTCGATTTCATCCGCTCGGTGCTGCTGCTCGACGATCCGACCGGTCTATCGGCCGAGAGCATCGCCGAACGGCGCCAGTTCGTCTACAAGTTCCAGCAATTCACCGGGCCGGTGATTGCCAAAGGCTTGGAAGACACGGCTTTTTATCGCTACTTTCCCCTCGCTTCATTGAACGAGGTGGGGAGCGACCCGAAAGTCATCGGCACGTCGGTCGAGCAATTCCACCGCCGGGTGCAAGAACAGTCGGTCCGTTGGCCGCACACAATGCTGGCTTCCGGAACGCACGACACGAAGCGGGGAGAGGATGTGCGGGCACGGCTCAACGTGTTGTCGGAGATTCCCGGCGATTGGGAGGCGGCAATTGGCCGGTGGCAAGCGATGAACGCCATGGCCCGAGCCGATCTGGATGGCACTCCCGCCCCCGACTCCAACGACGAGTATCTGATTTACCAGATTCTGGTGGGCACCTGGCCGGTCGGCCCGCTCGACGAAGAGGGCCGTCGACAATACGTCGAGCGGATCGCGCAGTATGTCGACAAGGCCTTGCGTGAAGCGAAACGGCATACCAGTTGGCTGAATCCGAACGAAGAGTATGACCAGGCCGCGGCGGGTTTCATTCGAACCGTGCTGGGGAATTTCGATACGCCGTTCGTCGCCGATTTGAGGGATTTCGCGCTGTCGATTGCCGATGCCGGCTTCGTCAATTCGCTGGCCCAAACGCTCACCAAGATCTGCGCGCCGGGCGTACCCGATTTCTACCAGGGGACGGAGTTCTGGGATTTCAACCTGGTCGATCCCGACAATCGCCGGCCGGTTGATTTCGCCGCCCGCCGGCAGGCACTGGCCTGGCTGGAGGCGCGTGCCGACGAAGACCTGCCGGGGCTGGCTGGGGAGCTTTTGGCACGCTGGCCCGACGAACGCTTGAAATTGCTGGTGATTTGGCGCGCCTTGGCGTTTCGCCGCCAGTACCGCGAACTCTTCGATGGCAGCTATCTACCGCTATTCGCTGAGGGGACGCGGAAGGGCAACGTCGTGGCGATGGCTCGGGCGGCGGAGGGGCGGTGGGCGCTGTGCGTGGTGCCGCGGTTGGCCGCGCAAGCCTGGCGCGAGCGCGCGCCGGCAGGCGAAGAGGGTGAGCAGAGACCTGCCTGGCCGCTGGCAGATTGGTGGCAGGAAACGGTGCTCCCGCTGCCTGATGAAGCGCCTCGTCAATGGCACAACGTGATTACGGGCGAGCGGCTGGAGAAATCGGGCTCGACCGAGAACCTGGCGGCGATCGAAGTGAGTCAAATCTTTCGTTCTTTTCCGGTTGCATTGTTCGTCGGCCATACGTAGCGCCGGCGCCATGCGATCCGGTTCTTTTCGACATCCTTTTCAAGTAGATATTCATGAACATGCGACTTTGGCCGGGCCGGCCCTATCCGTTGGGCGCGACTTGGGACGGCAGTGGAACGAACTTCGCCATTTATTCGGAAAACGCGACGAAAGTCGAGCTGTGCTTGTTCGACTCGGCGGAAAGCGACAAGGAGACGGTGCGAATTGCCTTGCCCGAGCAAACCGACATGGTGTGGCACGTCTATCTACCCGACGTCGCCCCCGGGCAGATTTATGGCTATCGCGTGGACGGTCCCTACAAACCGAGCGAAGGGCATCGCTTCAACCCGAATAAGGTGCTGTTGGATCCGTACGCCAAGGCGATCGCCCGCGCCACGCGCTGGTCGGACGAGATGTGGGGTTACAAGCTGGGCGATCCGCAGGCCGATTTGTCCTTCGACGAGCGCGACAATGCCCGCTTTGCTCCGCTGGCCGCCGTGCTCGACGAGGCCTTCACCTGGGGAGACGACCGGCCGCCACACAACCCGTGGAACAAGACGTTGATCTACGAGATGCACGTGAAGGGCTTTACCCAACTTCACCCCGACGTGCCCGAAAAGCAGCGCGGCACGTACGCCGGCATCGGTTCCGACGCATCGATTCGCTATCTCAAAAGCCTGGGCATCACCGCGGTCGAACTGCTGCCGGTACACGAGTTCATTGACGATCGCCATCTGGTGGATCGGAAGCTGGTGAACTACTGGGGCTATAACACGCTGGGCTTTTTCGCCCCCGCGGCACGTTATGGGTCGGGTGCCGCGGGCGGCGACGTGGTGCGCGAATTCAAGACGATGGTGCGCAACCTGCACGCGGCCGGCATCGAGGTGATTCTGGACGTGGTCTACAACCATACCGCCGAAGGAAGCCAACTGGGACCCACGCTCTCGTTTCGCGGCATCGACAATGCTTCGTACTATCGGCTGTCGCCGGAGGATCCGCGGTATTACATGGATTTCACCGGCTGCGGCAACACGTTCCACATGCGCAATCCGCGCGTGCTGCAACTGATCATGGACAGCTTGCGGTATTGGATCACGCACATGCACATCGACGGACTGCGGTTCGACCTGGCCAGTACGCTCGCTCGCGAACTACACGAGGTCGACAAGCTGGGGGCCTTCTTTGACATCATTCACCAAGATCCGGTGATCTCGCAGGTGAAACTGATCGCCGAACCGTGGGACCTGGGCGAAGGGGGCTATCAAGTCGGCAACTTCCCTTCGTTGTGGTCGGAATGGAATGGCCGCTATCGCGATTCGATCCGGCGGTTCTGGAAGGGGGATGGCGGGATGATTTCGGAATTCGCCACCCGATTCTGCGGCTCCAGCGACTTGTACGAATGGAGCAGCCGGCGGCCGCACGCCAGCATCAATTTCGTTACTTGCCACGATGGCTTCACGTTGAACGACCTGGTTTCCTACGACCAGAAGCACAACGAAGCCAACGGCGAACAAAACCGCGACGGGTCAGACAACAATCAGAGCTGGAACTGTGGCGCGGAAGGCGAGACAGACGATCCAAAGATCAGGGCCTTGCGCGAAAAGAAGAAACGCGGCCTCTTGACCACCTTGATCCTGTCGCAAGGCGCGCCGATGCTGCTGGCCGGCGACGAGATGGGACACACGCAAAAGGGGAACAACAACGCCTATTGCCAGGACAACGAAATCTCGTGGCTCAACTGGAACTTGAGCCCGGAGCAGGAGTCGCTGCTCAAATTCGTCCGCCGCCTGACGGCCTTGTTCCACGAGCAGCCCGTGTTCCACCGGCGGCGATTTTTCCACGGCCAGGCGATCGAAGGCGAGGGGGCGCCGGAAATTGCCTGGTTCGATCCGACCGGAGCCGAGATGTCGAGCGATGCCTGGAAGAGCGGTTTCGTGCGCTGCCTGGGAGTGCAATTGTTCGGCGAGAATATCGACGTCGACGAGCGAGGAGAAAACATTTTCGGCGACACGCTGCTGCTGCTATTCAACGTAGACCACGCCAACACGATTCCCTTCGAGCTCCCCCCGCCCGGCAATGGGGACAGCTCGCCGTGGGAGCTCGTGTTCGACACCGCCGTGGAGAACTGCGACGAGGTAAAGCTCGAATCTCCTTACCCCTTACAACCTTGTTCGGTGGTAGTGCTGAAGTCGCCGTTCAAGAAGGAATCGGAGCTCTGAGGCGCACGCCGGCCACCAGAGCGCATTTCAAATTCGGGAGACGCAAACGAGCCCGAAGCGCCAGCGCGGGGGAAGGACGAAGAACCACGCGCGCGTTTCGGGCTACATTGATGCACTCCGATCTGCCTGCTCGAACGGCACTCTAGCCCATCAATTCCAGAATGCGAGTCAAGGCAGCGGGCGTCTGGTCGGGCTCGTCGAGCAAGGCGCTGCGCAATTCGTACAGCGCTTCGGCCAGCAGATGGAACCGCAACAAGAGGTCCCAATGCGCCCGAGTTTGCGGCAACAGCTCGGCATTGGCGGTCGTGGTGGCATAGGCCCGCAGAAACGCGGAGCTGCTCCACAGAGTCCAGAAGCGGGCCGTGTTTTGCCAGGCGGCAACTGCCTCGGGAGCGACCATGCCCCCCTTGAAATGGCGGGCCAGCGTGTGCGCGGCAACATGCTGGAACGAGTAAACCATGCCGGCCAGGTCGTCGACCGCCGAACGTTTGATCCGCCGAGCGGTTAGAGGCAGCGTCGGCTCGCCATAGAAATCGACCATTAGGAAATCGCGGCCCGTGTAGAGGACGTGCGCCAGGTGATAATCGCCGTGGCAGCGGATTCGCCGCACGACGATTTTAGCGGAAACGACTTCACGTAGCGTTTCCAAGAGCGTCCGCTGACTTTCGAGCAGTTTTTCAGCCAGGGCCCGGCCGTCGTCGGGAAGCGTCGCCAGCCGCTGCCGCAACTGCTCGAGGACCTGCACGGCCAGCTTGCGTGACGATTGATAGAGCGACCGCTGATAAAGGGCCGAAAAGGGCTCGGGGGTAAAATTCGGATCGCCGTGATCTTCGGCCAGGGCCAGATGTAGTTCGCCGGTGCGCTGCCCCAACGCGGCCGACCAATCCAAAAACTCGCCGATCAGTTCCGACGCCAACGGTGGCACATTCCCCGCGGCCAGATCCCAGAGCGAGGCCTTGGCCGACTCGGGACTGACGACGGGACGATGATCGGCGGGGAGCGCGATCGACTGCTCGCAGAATCGGCCCAGCGCGTCGGACGCGAATTGCCAGGCCGAGACCGTGTTGGGCACATACTCGTGCAAAACGCCGATCGTGACCGTGTCGTCCGCCATGCGATATTCGAGCGCGCCGACCAGCGGCAGAATGTGCCGGAAGTTCGTGCGGGCCAGAAACCTGCCGATTTCAAAGGCTGGATTTACCCCCAGCTCCAAGTGCCGAAACATCGTCAGCAGCAACTTGTCGCCGAAAACCGTGTAGTTGTCACGCTCCTCGCTCCGCACCGTGAGCGGCCGCAGCTCACCGGCTTCCGCGACGATTTGGGAAAGATGAGGCATCGACCAGCCGACCAGTTGACCATGCGGGGCCTTGAAGTGGCGCTGGTGAACGATCGTTTCCAAGAGCACGGCCGGGGTCGCGGGATCGTCGGCCGAATCGAACAACACGCCGGTTTCTTTCGCCGCCGGCTTGCGTACCTCGGCCAGCAAAGGCAGGTTGCGGCGGGCGAGCAAATGCTCGGCGTCGGTTCCCCAGACAATCCCCAGCGGCAGCAAATAGCCCTCGGGCTCGCCTTCCAGGTATTCCACCCGCACGATTGCCAGGCACGGACCGGGGCGATGGGGCGAGCGACTGAGCGGGATCACTTCGAAGACCGTCACCGCCTGAATCGAGCGGCCCTTGGCATCGAACCAGGGACGGTGAGGAATGTTCCGCCGCACGATTCCGGCCAGTGCCTTGCGCGTTCGGCTCGCCTCCAGACTTTTCCAGGATTCCGGAAGATCGAGCTTTTCCAGCGGAAGGTCGGCGTCCGCTCCATCGCCGGCGCCGGGTACTTCGGCTTCGACCGTGAACCAAAAGAACGAATGCGGGTTGATGCTCAACGGATAGGGCACCTTACCAATCAGCGGGAAATGCGATTGTCCGAACATCTCGACCAACCGGCGGCCGGCGAAGCGGCTCAAATCCAGTTCGACGTATTGCACGAACCGCGAGAGATTCGCCACCACCAGCACGCAGCGGCCGTCGCACTGGCGGGTGAAGGCCAGCACCTTCGAGTTCTCTGGAGCCAGGAGCTCGAGATCGCCACGTCGCAACGCCACTTCGTGCTGCCGCAGGGCGATTAGTCGCTTCATCCACCACAAGAGCGACGACGGGTTCTTCTGCTGCGTCTCGACGTTCACCGCCTCGTACAAATACTCCGAGTCGATGATCAGCGGCGAATAGAGCTGTTGCGGGTTGGCAGCCGAGAAACCGGCGTTGCGGTCGGGGCTCCATTGCATCGGCGTGCGGACGCCGTCGCGGTCGCCCAGGTAAATGTTGTCTCCCATGCCGATCTCGTCGCCGTAATACACCACCGGAGTGCCAGGCAGCGAGCAGAGCAGGGCGTTCATCAATTCGATCTTGCGGCGGCTGTTGCCCAGCAGGGGTGCCAGCCGGCGGCGGATGCCCAAATTGATGCGGGCGTGCCGATCGCGGGCGTAGGCCCGATACATGTAGTCCCGCTCCTCGTCGGTGACCATTTCCAGCGTCAGCTCGTCGTGGTTGCGGAGAAAGATGAGCCACTGACAATCGGCGGGGATGGGGGGGGTTTGCTGCAGAATGTCGACGATCGGAAAGCGGTCTTCCATATGCAGCGCCATGAACAGCCGCGGCATCACCGGGAAATGAAAGGCAGTGTGGCATTCATCCCCGGAGCCGAAATAGGCGATCGCGTCCTCGGGCCATTGATTGGCTTCGGCCAGCAGCATGCGGTCGGCGAACGAATCATCGACGTGCCGGCGCAGCTTTTTGAGAAAGTCGTGCGTCTCGGGCAAATTCTCGCAATTCGTCCCTTCGCGCTCGTAGAGATACGGCACCGCGTCGAGTCGCACGCCGTCAACCCCCAGCCGCATCCAATAATCGAGCGCCTCGAGCACCGCCTTGTGAACCGCGGGGTTTTCGAAGTTCAAGTCGGGCTGGTGCGAGTAGAAACGGTGCCAGTAATAGGCCTTGGCCAGCGGGTCCCAGCTCCAGTTCGAAACTTCGAAATCCTTGAAGATGATTCGCGCGTCTTCGTAGCGCTGGGGGGTGTCGCTCCAGACGTAAAAATCGCGTTCCGGGCTTCCCGGCTTCGCCCGCCGGGCGCGCTGGAACCAGGGGTGCTGGTCCGACGTGTGGTTGATGACCAGCTCGGTAATCACGCGCAGGCCGCGGGCATGCGCTTCGCGAATGAAGGTCTTGAAGTCTCGCAGATCGCCGTAGGCCGGATTGACCGAGGTGTATTCCGCAATGTCGTAGCCGCCGTCACGCAGCGGCGAAGGATAAAAGGGCAAAAGCCAGAGAGCCGTGACGCCCAAGTCCTGCAAATAGTCGAGCTTTTGCGTCAGCCCGGCGAAGTCGCCAATGCCGTTGGCGTCGCTGTCGCAATAGGCGCGAACGTGAAGCTGATAGATCACCGCGTCCTTGTACCACAAGGGCTCACGGCCGGCCGTTCCGTCAGCCGAACTGTGCGTTGAGCGAGCGACGTTCGCCATGATCGCGATTTTTTCCTCAGAGTCGCGACGGGTCGGCCGAGAAGAACTCAGTTCTTCTGCTCGTCCGATGCACGCAAGACCAGCGCGGCTTGACCAGGAATATACCAAAGAAAGGGATCGAGAGGTGCCGTGCCGAGGCCGCCATAGCGCGGATCTTCGCTCGACCAATGAATTTGCCATTCGCGGCCGGCCGGCGGAGCCAAAAGCGGCTCGCTCGGCGGATGATAGACCATGTCGCGTCCCAGGTTGACCAGCAGCAATCGGTCGTCTCCCGCCGGGTCGAGCCAGCGAAGGAGGAAGGCTTCCGCCCCCAATACCGCGCCGTGAATCTGGTCCGCGCGCTGGGCGGCAAACACCGAATCGGCGCGGCGCAGTTTCAGCAGGTCGCGATGCAGGGCGAGCGCTTGCGTATTGCATTCGCGATCGCGCCAATCGAGCCGGCAGCATTCGAACGTGGTCCTTGCGGCGGGGTCGGCCAACATCTCGCCGCTGTCGTGGCCGGTCAGCCGGCGGAAGTTGCGCTGCTCGTTATGTCGTCCTTCGCGTATCAGCGCGCTCAATTCTTCATCGTGATTGGCAAAGAACAGAAACGGTGCGGATGCCGAGAACTCTTGCCCTTGGAAGAACAGCGGCGTACCCGGAGCCAAGAGCCACAAAGCGGTCAGCGCCCGGTGGCGGCCGGGAGACGTCAGTTCATGCGCGCGCTTTCCGAGCGGGGAATTGCCGACCTGGTCGTGATTCTGCAAAAACGTGACGAACCGCGCGCCGTCGATTCCGAAGGCGGGAGTTCCCCGCCGACGCTTTTGTCGGGTGTTCCACTGACCTTGATAGAGATAGCCCCACGTGACGGCCGAAAGCAGTTCCTGCGGGGTCCCCTGATAATCGACGTAATAGTGCTCGGCGTGACCGGTCATGGCCACGCGGGCGGAGTGGTGAAAGTCGTCGTTCCAGGCGCCGTCGAGCCCGAAACCGCCTGCAGCCGGGGGCCGAATCAACCGGCAATCTTGGAATTCGTTTTCGGCAAACACGAGCGTCTTCCGCCGACCGGCAACCTCGCGGACACGCCGTGTGAGGGCGGCCAGAACCGAATCGTCCGAGTCGTCGACGATCGCATGGACCGCGTCGAGCCGCAATCCGTCGAGGTGGAACTCGTCGATCCAGTAGCCTGCGTTCGAGATCACGAATTCACGGACCGGGCCACTGTTCTCTCCATCGTAGTTGAGGGCGTTACCCCAATCGGTGTGGTGCTTTTGCGAAAGATAGTCAGCGGAGAACTGGCCCAAATAATTTCCGACCGGACCAAAATGGTTGTAGACAACGTCCAGGAGCACGCCCAAGCCATGCCCGTGGGCCGCATCGACGAAACGGCGAAAATCGTCGGGCGAGCCGTAAAGCCGCGTTGGAGCGAAGAAATCGACGCCGTCGTATCCCCAGCCAAACTCGCCGGGAAATTCACTCACGGGCATGACTTCGATCAACGTGATGCCGAGTTCGGCCAGGTGGGGGAGATGCTCAATCGCCGCGGCGAATGTTCCTTCGGGTGTGAACGTGCCGACGTGCAGTTCGTACAGAATCTGCCCCTTCAGATCGACGCCCGGCCAGGCCTGATCGTGCCAGGTGAATTGACCGGGATCGACCACTTCAGAGGGGCCGTGCGGACCGTCGGGCTGGCGGCGCGACGCCGGGTCGGGGACGCGCAGCGTTTCGTCGTCGAGCAGGAACCAGTAGTGGCACCCAGCGCGCGCATCGGCCGAAAACCCGGAAAAATATCCGCCGGTTTCGGCCTTTAGTTCCAAAGCGGGCAGATCGAGCGCATCGGCAAAAACCGCGACAACCTTTTTCCGCTTCGGCGCCCAAACGCGGAAATGCACCCCACCGCCGGGTTGCACCTCGGCCCCAATCGGCAGCCGCCGCGGGTAAGGAGTCGGCGAATTGGACGTCGAAGTCGAACTGGCAGCTTTCATCCCTCGACTCGCCGCACTGGCCGCGGGCCCTGGAATCGTGGCGGCCGTGACACTACGCTTGCCCATGATCACAGCTCACTTGAAACAAATCAGACCAAATTGATCGGCGAATTGCCAGCCGTTCGCCGCAGCGGAAAAGCGTCGCGGCGGGGAGAAATGTCATCGACTGGCGCTCGCCACTTAGCCGAGGTCCGTCGGAAATCTTGCTTTCACGTTACTAGTCGTCTGCCGACAATCGCAGCCCGCTCGCCATTCATCCCGGTCAGATACATGGCGGCAGCGGAGTTGCAAATCGTGCGCCACTCGAGTGGGCCATGAACGCCCGAACAGGTTGCGGCCGGCGCACGACGGACTGAAGAATAGGCAGCCCTCAATTTCCGCGAGCCGAGACACATGCCGACTCCGACCGTTTCTTCCGGCAGCCGTTCGGCAACCGCGGCCGAGGAACTCGCCACCCATCGTCGCTCCGCCGTGGCCGTTTGCCTGTTCCTTTTGCTGGCAGTCGCCGCCGTTTACGGCCAGACTCTGCGGCATAAGCTATTGGCTTACGACGACAGCACGTTCGTTTCGGCCAATCCGCACGTCACCGCAGGACTGACGGCCGATGGATTCCGCTGGGCCTTTACCAAGGGGCCCTACGGCGAGTGGTATCCGCTGGCGATGCTGTCGCACATGTTCGATTGCCAGCTGTTCGGTTTGCGAGCCTGGGGGCACCATTTGACGAACCTGCTGTTGCACGCGGCCACGTCAATTTGCTTGTTCCTGGTTTGGTGGCGTTATAGCGGCGAACTGTGGCCTAGTGCGCTGGTCGCCGCGGTGTTTGCCGTTCACCCGCTACACGTCGAGTCGGTGGCTTGGGTCTCCGAGCGGAAAGACGTTTTGAGCGGGCTTTTCTTCGTCCTCTGCCTGGGGGCGTATCTCGGCTATGTGCGGCACGGCCGGACGCTCGGGCGCTACTTGCTCGTGGCCTTGCTGTTTGCCCTAGGGATGCTGGCCAAGCCGATGATTGTTACAGCGGCACCGTTACTACTGCTGTTGGATTTCTGGCCGCTGGCTCGCCTGGGATCGGCCAGCGACGTGCCTAGGGGCGACGTACGGCTTGCGCAGCCCGGGATCGCCCGCTTACTGTGGGAAAAGTTGCCGCTCGTGGCGCTGGCGGCGGCCGATTGCGCCATCACCTTGCAGACCCACACGAGCCGCGGAATTCCCTTCGGTGGGTCGGCACGCCTTGGCAACGCGGCGGTCGCTTGCGTCGATTATCTGGGGCAGTTTTTCTATCCGGTCGACCTGGCGGCCTTCTACCCGGCGCCGCTCGCCGGTCCGCCGCCGGAAAAACTGTGGCGAGCGGTCGCGATTCTAATCGCCGTGAGCGTGGCCGCGATCCTCTGTCGCAGGCGGTGCCCCTATTTGTTGGTGGGTTGGTTTTGGTACTTGGGAATGCTGGTGCCGGTGCTGGGCGTGGTGACGATCGGGCCGGCCGCAATGGCCGATCGCTATATGTACTTGCCGAGCATCGGGCTTTCCATCGCGGTGGTTTGGTCGCTGGCACGATTCGTCGCGGCGCGAGTGGCCGGCGATTCGAGGATCGGTCGCTGGGCGCTGGCCACGGGGGCGGCCGCGTTGATCGCGACACTCATGGCTTGTGCCGCCGGGCAGACGACGCGTTGGCGGGACGACGAGAGTTTGTGGACGCACGCCTTGGCCTGCAC
>DATJTR010000418.1:0-3160 GCA_035503215.1 Pirellulales bacterium | reverse complement strand
CGGCCGAAGAATCAAAGACTGCTACGAAGCGAGCAACGTCGAAAGCGGCTCAGGCCAACCCGCTGGCGGTGATCGATCCTGCCCCAGCGACTCCGTCCGAAAACGCGGCCGTGCTCACCGTGTGGGCCTGCCCATATCCGGAATTGGCCGAGGTCGATCGAGGGATTTGTGCGATGGAGCGGTTGATGTTCGCCGAACTGCTCGCGCGGGACGTGCGACTGACCGCCTGCCGCTTGGACGGCGATCCGTGCTGCCGGTTCCAAACGGTGCCGGCGGCGATTCCCAACGCCGTGGCGAGCGGTTAAAGTTGATCGTTTCGGTGCGGCGAGAAGAGGCGGGGGCGGGGCAGATAGGCGGCTTTGGCAATGGGTGGCGGCGGTAACCGCTGGGGGAGTCGAAACATGACCCAACCTTGGATTGAAGGTCGATTCGAAGAGAACGTGATCGTCACTACGATCGAGCAGGCCATCAACTGGGCACGCGAGTCGAGTTTGTGGCCGATGACGTTCGGTCTGGCCTGCTGTGCCATCGAGATGATGGCCGCCGGCGCCAGCCGCTACGACATGGACCGCTTCGGCGCGGGAGCGTTTCGCGCCAGTCCGCGGCAAGCCGACTTGATGATCGTGGCCGGCACGGTGACGTACAAAATGGCCAGCCGCGTTCGCCGGTTGTACAACCTGATGCCCGATCCGAAATTCGTGATTGCCATGGGGGCGTGCACGGTCGGCGGCGGGCCCTATTTCAAATATGGCTATCACGTGGTGAAGGGGGTCGATCTGGTCGTGCCGGTCGACGTTTACGTGCCCGGCTGCCCACCCCGGCCCGAAGCGGTGCTGGAAGGGCTGATGCGGGTGCAAGACAAGATCAAGGGGCATCGCATCGCGCGGAGCGCGGGTGCGCCGGTCGGCGACAAGCTGGCCGACGAATTGCCGGTGCCCCATCACTCGGGCTATGTGGCTCCGGGGCCCGCCGAAGAGGCACTGTTTCATCATCAAAAGATCACCGGGTGAACTCCCGAAAGCCAATACATCGATTGTGCGAAACGAGAACCAGTAACCAGGCATCATGACTGAAATTTTGAAAATCAGCGACCTGCACGTGGCGGTCGAAGGCAAACCGATCCTGCGGGGCGTGAATCTCGAGATCAAGCGGGGTGAAGTCCACGCCCTGATGGGGCCGAACGGCTCGGGCAAGAGCACGCTGGGCTACGCCATCATGGGGCACCCCGGCTATGAAGTGACCCAAGGCAGCATCATGCTCGACACTGTCGAGCGCGGCCGTGCCGACGTGCTGGCGATGGACGCCACCGAGCGGGCCCGGGCCGGCATCTTTCTGGCCTTTCAGCGGCCGATGTCGATCCCGGGCGTGAAGATGGCCGACTTTTTGCGTCACGCCGCCACGAACGTGCGGCGGCCCGATCGCAAGGAAGGTGAAGAGCTGATCCCGATGCGGGAATTCCGCAAGGAATTGACCGCCAAGATGGAACAGTTGCGGATGGACAAGGAATTCGCCCGCCGCTACGTGAACGAAGGTTTTTCCGGCGGCGAGATGAAGCGGGCCGAGATTCTGCAGCTTGCCATGCTGCGACCGAAGTTCGCGATCCTCGACGAGACCGACTCGGGGCTCGACGTCGACGCGGTCCGCTTGGCGAGCCAGAGTATCGCCGAAATCGGCGGGCACGACATGGGCATTTTGATCATCACCCACCACGAACAACTGCTGGAACACAACCGGCCGAATTTCACGCATGTCATGCTCGGCGGCCGCATCGTCGAAACCGGCGGGCCCGAATTGGCGGTGGAATTGCACAAGAAAGGTTACGACCGCATTCGCTCCACGTATCCCGCGGCCGCGGCCGACGAAGCGGAATTGCTGCGCGAAGAGCAGCAGTCGCGCAACGGGCAGCCGCGACAGGCGGCCGGCGCTGCATCCTGAGCGGTCGACGGGCGCGGAGCATTGAAAGACACAAACAGCCGGGCCGCTCTCAAGGGTGGCCGGAGTGAAGGAAAGGCAGGCTGATCATGGCCAGCGAAGTAGTCGCCACGCCGACCGACGCGATTGGCGAAATCAACAAGTACGACTTTCGCACCGATGCGAAATACGTGTTCAAAGCCCGGCGCGGGCTGGACGCGGCGATCGTCGCGCAAATTTCGGAAATGAAGAACGAGCCAGGCTGGATGCGCGATTTCCGCCTCAAGAGCTTGGAGATCTTCAATTCCAAGCCGATGCCCCACTGGGGAGGCGACATCGGGATCGACTTCCAGGACATCTACTACTATCTGAAGCCGGCCGATCATCAAGGCAAAACCTGGGACGACGTGCCGGAAGAGATCAAGCGCACGTTCGATCGCCTGGGCATTCCCGAGGCCGAAAAGAAATTCCTGGCCGGCGTCAAAGCTCAATTCGAAAGCGAAGTGGTCTACGGCTCGCTGCAAGAAGAACTGGGTCGGCAAGGGGTGATCTTCACCGACACCGACACCGCAGTGCGGGAACACGCCGACCTGGTCCGCGAGTATTTCGCCACCATCATTCCGCCGGCCGACAACAAGTTTGCCGCGCTCAATTCGGCGGTATGGTCGGGAGGCTCGTTCATCTACGTTCCCAAGGGAGTGAAGATCGAGTTCCCGCTGCAAGCCTATTTCCGCATCAACGCCGAGAACATGGGGCAGTTCGAGCGGACGCTGATCATCGTCGACGAAGGGGCCGAAGTGCACTACGTCGAGGGCTGCACCGCGCCGATGTATTCCACCGAAAGCCTGCACTCGGCCGTGGTCGAAATCATCGTCAAGAAGCACGCCCGCTGCCGCTATACGACGATCCAGAATTGGGCCAACAACATCTACAACCTGGTGACTAAGCGCGCCGTGGCCTACGAGGGGGCCCTGATGGAGTGGATCGACGGCAACCTGGGCAGCCGGCTGACGATGAAGTATCCGGCCGTTTACATGATGGAGCCGGGCGCGCGGGGCGAAGTGTTGTCGATCGCGTTCGCCTCGGCCGGCCAGCATCAGGACGCCGGCGCGAAGATGGTCCATTGTGCTCCGCACACCTCGAGCCGCATCATCTCGAAATCGATCTCCAAGAACGGCGGGCGCGCCAGCTACCGTGGGCTGGTGAAAGTCGAGAAGGGTGCCCACAAATCGAAGTCGAGCGTCGTCTG
>DATJTR010000417.1:0-2023 GCA_035503215.1 Pirellulales bacterium | reverse complement strand
TGACCGTCGCGGCTAACCCAATTCAATACGGCACGAACTTCAACCAGGCGATGCCTAGCGCCAGGGTCAACAGCGTCACCGGCACGCCGACCTTACAATAGTCCCAGAACGACACGTGTACGCCTTCGCGGCGAGCGTTCTCGACGACGATGAGGTTGGCCACCGAGCCGAGCACCGTCAGGTTGCCGGCGAACGTGCTCGACATGGCCAGCGACAGCCACGCCGTCTCCTGGCTCCCCGGCGGCATGGCCTTCATCACCGGCTCGAACAGCAGCACCGCCGGCACGTTGCTGACCAGGTTCGACAGTGCCGCCGACACGCCGCTGAGCAAATCGACCGGATGATTCAGCAGCCACGTCCAACTCTCGATGCCCCAGTGCGAAACGACGTGGAGCTGGAAGGCGTGAACGACGATGAACAGCCCGGCGAACATCATCAGCAAGCTCCAGTCGATTTGCCGATAGATTTTCTCCGGATGGACGATGCGGCCCACGAGGAGGAAGGCGGCCACGCCCAGGGCGACGATCGGCAGATAGGGACTGGGCAGCACGAAGAACAAGATCACGGCGGCGACGGCGGCCAGCACGCTCTTGGACAACAGCCACAGGTGCGCCCGACGAACTGCCGAGCCGCGACCGTTAGGGAGCGGATGCGAGATTACATCGACGATCTTCGGCGGTATCAGGCTGCGACGATAGATGACGGCGATGACGACGTAGTTGAGCACCAGGCCGAGCGCCGCGATTGGAAACAGCTTGGCGGCGAAGCGCAAATACGCGATCTGCGACTGAATACCGATAATCATGTTCTGCGGATTGCCGGTGATGGTGCCGGTCGAGCCGATGTTGGATGCCGTGGCCAGGCCGATCAGGTGCGGCAGCGGAGGGAAGCGCAGCCGGCGGGCCAAATGCAGCACCAACGGCGTCAGGGCCAAGCAAACGATGTCGTTGACCAGAAACGCCGACAGTACGCCGGACAGCAAGATGGTGACGGCCAGCAATCCCTTCGGCGTCTCGATGCGGTCGAGGCACCCGTGCGCCAGCAGCCGGAAGAAACCGGACAGCCGCAAGCAGCCGACCACGATCATCATGCCCAGCAACAGGATCAACGTTTCGTAGTCGATGGATTGCGGAGAAACCGCCTCTTGCAAGGTGAGAATGCCGGTCACGAGCATGAGCGCGGCGCCGACAAGAGCGATGCCGGCGCGGTCCATACGGAGACCTGGAATTTTCCCCAGGGCCAGACCGGCGTAAGTCAGCGTGAACAAGATCGACGTCCACCAAACGACAGATGGGCAAGCCATCGAGCGCTTCTCCTTTGTTCCGCAATGGTCATCCGCTCGCCGCGCCGGCAAAGGCAAGCTCTCCCCCTTGTTGGCGCGACGGCGGCGAACACAATGGCCACCCGCCGATTTCGCCGCAAGGTCAGAAATCCGGCCACTTCGCATCGAAAGCCAATGCGGCAAAGCCGAGCCGGAATAGGGAAGGGGCGCGAGGGCCATCGTCATGCGGGAATCTCCTGGGGGAAATGGGCGAATGGCGAGCGGGGTTCGTTTAGGCAAAACCTTTCGGAGCCCGAAGCATAAGCGAGGGATAGTGCGCCCTCGCTTACGCTACGGGCTCCGAAGAAAAACGATTTGTCCGCGCACTCTTAGCGTGGTGGAAGCGGTGGACGGCGCCGCTCGTCGGGAGGAGGCGGCGGCCGGTCGCGCCGTCGTTCGGGTTCCGGACGGCGAACATCGCGGAAGTCGGCCCGGTTGAGATGTTCGCCGACGTGTGTCCAGGCTTCGGCGGCGCGGGCCAGTTGCAGTGCTCGCTCCGTGTCGTCGCGGCCTGCTCGGCTGGCCTGATCGTAGAGGCGCCGCGCCGCGTCGAAGAAGGCTCGTCCCGCTCCGCGCGGCGTCGTCTCGGCGAAGTCTTGCAAGCGATCGCGGATTCGTCGCAATAGATCGTCCAACTCGTAATCGTCGCGCCGCGGCGGCAGAGGCAGTCCCCGCGGGGCCGGCGCTTCCGCTCGCATAGCA
>DATJTR010000416.1:0-7721 GCA_035503215.1 Pirellulales bacterium | reverse complement strand
GACCGCCTTCACGCCCCGAGGGTGGCACGCCCAGAATGGGCGTGAAAAAGCGAGAGCCGCGGCCGCGCCACCCGTGTGTGCCGGCGACTGCGATCACTCCCATTCTGGGCGCGCCACCTGCTTCGCGAGCAACTTGCCGATCCCAATGGTTCACGGCGACCGCCTTCACGCCCATTCTGGGCGTGCCACCTGCTCCCGCGGCGCGGATTTTTTTCAACGCATATTGGCCGGTTTCCCGCTTAAAATGAGGCCGGCCCGGCGATTCGTGCCCGGCGGCAAGAATCGACCCAAGGTTTCCCCGGGCACGCCGGTCTAATTGGCTGAAGAGGATTGCCCCCTGTTGGCACGGCTGAAAATGGACGAGGCAACCTTGCTATCGGACGAGGACCTGATCGCGGCGATCCGGCGGGGGAACGATGGCGAAGCCCTCGAGCAACTGGTCGCGCGGCATTTGCCGCAAGTCCGCGGCACGGTGTTTCAACTGACCCTGGACGACGCGGCTGCCGACGACGTGACGCAGGAGGTGTTCTTGCGAGCCATCCGCGGGCTGAGCGGGTTCGACGGCCGGGCGAAGTTTTCGACCTGGCTGTACCGCATTTCGCGGAATACCGCGCACACCTGGCTCGAAAAGCACGCCCGACGGCGGAGTGCGTGTCCGGTCGAGTCGGTCGAGCAGGCAGCCGCCGACCCGGCGCCCGACAGCGGGCTGTTGGCCGAAGAAATGTCGGCCGATGTTCACGAGGCCCTGGCCGATCTGTCGCCGGCCTTGCGGGCGGCAGTGGTGCTTACCGGTCTGCAAGGATTGAGTCCGGCCGAGGCGGCCGACATCGAAGGCTGCTCGACCGCGACGATGTATTGGCGGATTCACGAGGCGCGGAAACAGCTCCGCGGCCGTTTGCAGGAATATCTGTCATGAATGAACCAACCGAGCACGAACCATTGGAAAACGGGCCGCGAGACATCCAGCCCGACGGACTCGACCGCTTGCTCGAAGGCTGGGCGGCCGGCCGCGCGGCGAGCGGCGAGCAACTTGCCAATCTCAAGCAGCGCATCCTGGGCGAGCTGGCCCGGCCGCAGGTCGGCAGTGCAGCTGACAATGCTGCCGACTCGGCGAGCCATCGACCGAGTGGCGGCCAGCACCAGCGCGCGCCGGAAAAGAATGGCCGGCATAGCGGCCCGGGGCAGCGAGGCGTTTGGTTCTTGGCCGTGGCGGCTTCGCTTCTCTTGGCGTTTGCCACGCGTCATTGGCTCTCGGTCGAGCCTTTGCCTTTGCCCGACTCGCAGGTGGAACCGCTGGCCGGCCGTAGGGGACCAGGCGGGCCGGCGGGTCCGCCGCGGCAGGTTGCGGTCGCCGAGCACCTGGGAAAGGAATCGCTCGCCGCCAAGGCCCGGCTGTTTGCCGAGATGCAGGCGGTGTTCGGCGATCGGTTCCAGTGGGTCGCCGAGACGGCCGATCGGGTCGAGCTTGGCCTGGCCGAAGAAGCGCCTGCCGCCGAACCGTCGCCTGGCCCGCCGACACCTACGGCCGCGGCTCCCTTGGCGGTGCAGGTGGTCATCGAGCGAAAGGAACCCGGGACCGGCGAGTGGCAGACCCTGTGGGCCAGCGAAGTCATCGCGCGCGATCAAGAGCCGATCGTGCTCAGCGGCGCGGAGCCGACCGGCCCCGACTCGATGGGTGCCGAGTCGCTGGCGCTGTGGGCCTATCGCCTGCCCGACGGCATGCTGTTCGTCGAAACGGCACTTTCTCGGTCGGGCATGGTGCAAGCCAACGCGTCGAGCATTTTGGAAGACAATCACACGAGCCAGGTCGAAATGACCGACGGCACGGGGGCGGAATATCGCATCTTTCAATCGGCCGCCGCGCTCGATGATGACTTGGGGTGACGCGATGAAGCGGACCGTACTCGTTGCCGTGTTGCTCGCGCTGCCGGCCGCCGCACTATGGGGATGCGGCGGCCTGGCGGCGCGGGCCGACGACGCGCCCACGGCGAGCGCCATAACCGTGGCCGCGACGACCGCGACCGCCACGGAGAATGCTGCCGGCGATGCGGAGATCTCGCTCAAACTCCGCGAGCCCGCGACGGCGCTGTTTGCCGGTGCCGAGGCCGCGCTGCACGTCGAAGTGCAAGCGGCCAAACCGACGGGCGGAACGCTTGCCTGGCAACTCGCGGCCGAGAATCGCACGCTCGCGGCAGGCGAAATCGCCGTAGCTGCCGGCGAGACCGCCGTGTTGAAGTTGCGGCTGCCACAACTCAGCGAGGGAGTCTCCTTGCGGACTGAACTGCATCTCTCGCTTTTCACAGAGAACGCCCAGCGGAAAGAAAAACCTCGGGCCGTGCTCGCGCGTGTCTTGTGGCTCGTGCCGACCGATTCCTTTGCGGGCCGCAAGAAGTGGCTCAAGGAGCTGCCGCTGCGGCTCTACGATCCGGAAAACGTGACCGCCAAGGTATTCACGCAGGCCGAAATCCCCTTCGCCCGCGTCGCTTCGCTGGCGGCCATCGAAGGGCTCGACGACGGAATTCTCATCGTCGGGGAAGGCATCGATCTTACGCACGCCGGCCCGCTGGGCGACACGCTGCTGGCGGCGCTCGAGCGTGGCGTGCCGGTGGCCTGGCTGGCTCCGGCGGCGGGCGATCTCCCCTACCCTGCGACCGAGACGTTGACCACGCTCCGCTTCGCCGCGAGCGACGTCATTCCGGAAATCGACAAGCGTCTGACGGCCGCTGCCTGGCCGACCGGAGAAGCCGGGCCGAGGCATTTCGTGCCGGCGGCGATGCACGGCGAGCTGCGCCTGGTCGTGACACGCGAGGCGGGCGGCTGGCCGTGGATCGAGGCAGCCAGCTCCACTCCGGCGGCGATCTATCTCGGCAGCGGCGCAGCCCGGCTCTCCGGCGATGCGCTCCGCGCGGCCGAAAGAAAATGGGCGGAGACCAAATGGGCCGAAACGAAATCGATTCTCTGCGGCTATCCAATCATAGCCACTTGGGAACAGAGCCCGGCCGCGCGGTATCTGCTGGCGGGAATCGTCGAGCGGCTGGCCGCGGCCCAAGAATCTCCGGGCCAATGAAGTCTAAACATGAAACGGCGACGATCTCGATTCGACGCCATCTTCTCGAATAAGCTGACACCAAGCCGACGAAGGAACCGAAATATGTGCCTCAAGATTTGTTTGCGTTCCCTGGCTGCCGCGAGTGCCGCGCTGTTGGCGCTGGCCGGGCCGGCGTCGGCTCAATCGCAAAATGCCGAAGCCCCTCCCGCAGCGGCCGCCGGCCAGGCGATCGTCTATCCGCTGGCGATTCTGCCGTTCCAGGAACGGGGCAAGGAGTGCGCCGACATGGGAGGCAAGGCGACCGACATCCTGTTCGCCGAGTTGGTACCCAATCCCGACATGTATCTGGTCGAGCGTGAGGATCTGAAAAAGATGCTCAGCGAAATGCAGATCAGCGCCGCCGGGCTCACCGATCCCAAGCAGCAGGCACAAATCGGCCAATTGACCGGCGCGAAGATTCTGGTGACCGGCTCGGTGTTTCAAGTGGCCGACAAACTGTACGTCGTGGCCAAGCTGATCGGCACCGAAACCGGCCGCGTCGTGGGGGCTTCGGCCAAGGGGAGCGTGAACGATCCGTTCGACGGCATCGTGGAGCAATTGTCCAAAAACGTCGTGGCCGAGCTGAAGAAAAGTGGTTCTCAACTCGTGCCAGCGCCGCAGCCGGTCGGCGATCGCGTGGCGGCCCTGCTCTATCAATTGCGGGACAACACGCTGCATCCGTCGGTCCACATCGCGGTGACCGAGCGGCATGTCGGCCAGGCCGTGATCGATCCGGCCGTGGAGACCGAGCTGGCCAAAATCTGCCACGAAGTCGGCCTGAAGGTAGGTGACAAGAACGATGCCGACGTGCTGCTCATCGGCGAAGGCTTTAGCCAGTTCGCCTCCAAACATGGCGAATTCACCAGCGTGAAGGCCCGCGTCGAACTGAAGGCGCTCGACGCCAAGACGGGCCGGCTGCTGGCCGTCGATCGGCAGACGGCCGTGGCGGTCGACCTGGCCGAGCTCATTGCCGGCAAAGCGGCCTTGCAAGACGCCACGGTCCGGCTCACGTGCCGGCTCCTGCCGACGATGCTGAAGACGCTGGGTGAAGTGAACAAGGATGGCGGGAAGAAAGGCGACGAGAAGAAGGATGGCCAATAGCCGGCCGGACGTAATGCTCTAAGATGCCCGCGGCCGCGGGTATCATGAAACGGTTAGCTCGTCCGCGAAGAGTTCACTGCCGGGAGAAACGTGGAATGCAACGGCCAGGCGGGTTGCCGGCGGCACTGCTCGTGGCGAGCGCCCTGTGGGCTGCGCACGCCGTGGCCGCTGCGCCGACGAGCATCGCTCTGACGATGACCCGCCCGGCCGACGGAGCCCCACAGCAGAATCTGGCCGAGAACTTGTTGACGCTGGTCGAATTGGCCGTGCAGGCCGAGGGAGGGCTGACGATCGTCGAGCGGCGGCAGATCGATCTCGCGCTGCAGGAGCTGGTGCTCGACGGGTCGCGGCCGGCCGATGCGCAACTGAAACTCGGCAAGCTGATCACGGCCGACAACCTGGCGATGCTGGAGTTGCTACCGCCGGACAAAGGGGACAAAACTCCTTGGGGACGACTGCGGGTGGTCGACCCGCGCAGCGGCGTGATCCGCGGCGTGACCGTGGCGGCCCTCGACGAAGGGGCACTCGAAGAGCGGGCCAAGCAATTCGCCCGCTTTGTCTCTGCCATCGCTCGCTCTCCCAATCGGCCGGTGGTTACCGTGGCGGTGCTGCCGTTTGAGAGCAAGGGACGATTCGACCGGCTGCGGCCGCTGGAGCTGGGCATTCGCGACTTGGTGGCCGAACGGCTGCTGGTGCTAAGTGGCGCGGCGGCAAAAACAACTATCGGCGCGGCTGGCGGCGGTTTACCGGCTAAACCACCGCCACGCGCATCACCGGCAACCGCGATGAGCTCGGTGGAAAAGCCGCGATTTCAGGTGGTGCAGCGTTCGAGCATGGAGCAATTGCTGCGCGAGCTGGCGCTGATCCAATCGGGCCTGTCGGACAAAAGCCGCCTGCCCGAAAAGTTGCCCTCTCGAGCGGCGGCTTATTTGATTCGCGGCGAGATCGACGAACGGCAGCAGGATGGCGTTTATCGAGTGATCGTCGCGGGCGAGATGGTTCGCGTCGATAGACAAGAAGTGGTGAAGGCCTTCCACCTGGACTGCCGACCCCAGGATTTGGAAACCGAGTTGTCGAGCGCGATCGACGGGATCGTCGCCCGGCTGCTGGCCGACGAAAGTCTGGGCGCGCTGCTGAAAGTGCCCGATCACTTGGAAGTCGAATCGTTGCGGGACGCGGTGCTGGGGGATTTGAAACGCTTCGAAAGGGTCAACTGCCGCGGCGAGCGGCAGTGGTTTCGCACGACGCGCATGCGCTACTTCGGCCTCAATTCCCGGGCGATTTCGAGCGATTCGCCGCTGGGACGCTACGTGCTGAAAAAGTCGATCGATCGACTCGAATCGGTGCTCTATATCCGGCCCGACGATGCCTGGGCCGCCTACGCCCTGGCATATTGTTGCTCGATGCACCCGGCGGAAGTCTATCGGCCCGATCGGGCGGACGAGCTATGCCGCCAGGTGTACCGGCTCGACCCAAAATCGCTCACGGCATCGCTCGCGCTGAATTTGCTGGCCGAGATCGCCTACCACGAGCAGACCGGCGACCTCGACCCTGCCGACGAGACCGTGGCGGCGGAACGGCTGTGGTACGCGCTGGAGAACATGCCGCTCGAATATCAAGATTCAGGCTGGGCTCAACTGTTGCAGCGGCTATGGAAAATGCAAGACAGAACCGAGCGTGTCGAGGAGTTGGCGGGAGTCGTGACGCGGGCTGCCCCTTATGCCGAAATCAAAAATTCCGCCGGTCACCCGGAGATGCAAGAAGAGGCCCACAAGATACTCGTGGAACAGATCGGGTGGATGACGGGTGAGCTCATCCGCCTGGCCGACAAGCAACCGCCGCTGCGCGAGCAAGGGCTTCGGCTGCTCGAAGGCTGGAGCCAGAGCGCAGACCCGGTTCTGGCCACTGCCGGCCGCGTAGGCCTGGCCAAATGGCACAATGTACATGGTGACAAGCGGCTCGCGGCGGCCGCCTATGAAGAAGCGGCCGCCAAGATGCCCGAACCCAAGACGCGGGCCGAGCGGCAGGCCCGCGACCAGCAGCTGGTTCGCGCCGCCTTCGCCTACCGGACGTCGGGCCAAGTGCAAAAGGGGCTCGATTTGCTATTGTCCATCGAACAGAGCGTTACGGCCGACGCTCTGGCCGAGGCGCGGGAGGTGCCCGACCGACCGGGACACCTGGTTACGGGAGAACTGGGCTTTGAAATCGGCATGTGCCACGAAGCTTTGGGAAAGCCGGACAAAGCCCGCGAAACGTACCTCCACACGCTGGAGCTTTGCCCGATGGTGACGGGCTACGGAAACCTGCTGCAGCGGTTGGCGGCGCTGGGGGGCGTGCCGCTGCGGGAAGGCCGCGACGTTGATGTTGTCTATTTCACCAAATCGAAGCTGGGTTGGTACCCGAAGATGTGCCTGGCCGCCGCGGGCACAACGATCTTTGTCGGCGGCGAGACGGGACTCGAGGCCTGGGATATCGCCAGCGAGAAATGGATCGCCGTCGACTTCAGGCCCACGAAGGTCACTTGCCTGGCAGGCAACGAACGTTGGCTTTGGGCCGGCACCGCCGTCGATGGCTTGTGGCGGCGCGCCACGGCCGGTGGCCCATGGGAACGGGTGGCGGCCGAAAAATTGCCCGCCACACAAATCGAATCGATCGCACTCGACGGCAACGACGCGTATGCCGGTGTCGGCACGACCGCCGCCGGCGGACTGGTGCGCCTTGCCGACGGTGGGGCAGTGATGGTGTTCGACGGGTTGCAGGCGCCCGCGACGGCCCCGACGCGCATCGTCGTCGCGGAGCGGGAGATTCTGGCCAGTACGAACGCGGGAGTTTTCCGCTTCGATCGCCGGGAGAAGACCTGGTCGCGGTTGCCGATGGTCGGCACGCACGCCGCGATCTTGGCAAGCCAAACCCGGCTATGGAAAACCGCTTGGTTGCGCGAGCTCGAGCCCTATGGCCCAGCCGCCGCGGGGCGGTGGAATCAGACCTGGTTCAATCCACGCAAGAACACGGGTTACGTCGTGCCGGCCGGTCGAGCCGGCTACGACGTCCACTTCGTGACCGAGCGCGGCGGCGAGATTTGGTTCGGCGGCGATGCGATCATTCTGGGCCGCGATTCCGGGCTGTATCGCTTGAATCCGAAAACCGGAGACTTTTACTCGTTCGGATGGTCTGACGGATTTCGGCCTCTCTTTCATCAACGCGCCTACGACGGCCTGTGGCTCGACGACCAGCTTTGGCTGGCCACGGCCGCGGGGCTGTGCCGCGTAACGCCGCGGAATCGGCCATAAGCCACATTCGATCGACCTTTCGACCTAAAGCGAACCCCGCGAATGTTATTACGCTCCCTGATCTTGCTCGCGGTGGCGTGCCTGGCCATTGTTCATCCGGCGGCCAAGGTGCTTGCCGCTGCGCCGACGAGCATCGCTCTGACGATGACCCGCCCGGCCGACGGAGCCCCACAGCAGAATCTGGCCGAGAACTTGTTGACGCTCGTCGAATTGGCCGTGCAGGCCGAGGGAGGGCTGACGAT
>DATJTR010000415.1:0-2485 GCA_035503215.1 Pirellulales bacterium | reverse complement strand
GCGCTGGCGCATTCATGTGCATGGTCCAACCGTCGGCATCGGTCAGCGCCTGATCGCCCCCGGACGAAACCGGCCCTTGCGCTCCCTCGACCAGCACGCGCGGGGCGGCGAAATCGTACTGCGGTACGCCTTGTTCGCTATAGCCCGTGGGGCTGAACTCGACCGTGCGACCATCGAGGCGGGCGCAAACGAACGACAGATCGGGCATGACGGTCACGCCGCCGCATTGCCCTTTGACGATTTTGACCTCGGCCGGTTGCGGCAGTCCATCTCCGTTGCCATCGCTCCATGAAAACGCCAGCGGATTGCGGTGAAAGTCTCCCTGCGGGCTCGTGCCCGTTGGCCAAAGGTGCTGAAAAGGCTCGGTCTTGAGCACGTTCCAGCCTTGCACGCCGCCCAGCGCGGCCACCAGACGCGCACGGGTGCCGTCGTCGATCCAGATGAAACCGGCCCCATCGCCCCCAGTCGGATTGTGCGTGTAGCAGCTCGTGAAATACCGCTTGCCCTTCCGTGCCGGCGGATACAGCGGCGTGTCGGGAGAGTAATGACCGCCGTGAGCTTCGAATAGATCGCTGGGCCGATAATAAACCCGCAGCAGCTTATCGGTCCCTTGCCGCCAATCGAGACTGAACTCCAGACCCTTGTAAAAGAAGCGGTCCTTGTCCTGCCAGTCGAGCGTGCCGCCGCCGCCGTATTCCCCCGGACCGTAATAAGCCCGCGCGAGTTCACCACGCGCGTTCCAAACCGATACCCGCTTGGGATGATAATCGGCTTCGGCCACCCAGAGCTGGCCCTGGCCGTCGACGCCGATTCCGTTGGGACTATTGATGTGCAGCGGATCGTAAACGCCGACTTCGGGCTGGCCTGCCTTGCCGACGCTGTGCAGCGGCTTCCCGGCGGGCGAAAACACCTTCACCTGGTGCGAATTGCCTCGGTCGGAAATGTAATAGTTTCCGGCCCCATCGAGTGCCACGTGGCGCGGATCCTCCAGCGAGCTCGCCACGACCTCGGCGGCCGGCCCGTCGGGCGACGCCAGCCTGAGCAGCTTCGTGCCGCTGAGAACCAATAGGCGGCCTTCGGGGTCGTAGGCCAGTCCGCGGGGATTGTCGAGCGGCACCTTCCGTACGATTTCGTTCGAGCGTGCGTCGACGAACAACAACTCGTTTTGGCGAATGAGCGAGCAGACGATCACCCCGTCGCGGGCCGCGATGCCGGCGAGCACATATCGTCGCTCGCCGCCGTCGAACCCCACGAGCTTTTCCGCCCACAGCTTCGGATCGGTCCCTTCTTTCGGCCGCGGATCGTCGCCGAGCTGGAATTTGAAGATTGGCCGGTCGCCGAAGTCGGTGCTCTTGGCGGTCAGCCGCAATTCGCCGTCGCCGATCGAGCCGACGTAGCACAGATGCTCTGCGATGGCCTTGGGGCCGCCGTCGAAGGCCAAGGTCGGCGCGCTGGTCCAGGTGCCGCCAACCCAACCTTGGCCGCCGACTTTCGTCCCATCTTCGCGTACCCATTGCAGACCGTGCCCCCCTTCCGAGACCAGAGCACCCATGAAAACGACCCCTCGGCCATCTGAAGTGCGGCTGCCGGGCACGCAGGCGATGCTCGTGGGCGGAGTGTGATTGGTCATCCAGCAGCCGGTTTTATCGGCGGTTTCCCAAGCCGGGTGGCCGGCGGTGTAGACGCTTTGCTCGAACAACAGCTTTAGCGGCTTGCGCCTCAGTCCACGCACGACGTACTGGCCTGGCGACACGAACCGCGTCGGAATGTGATACAGTCCGTGCCGGGCGGCGTCGACGTCGCGCAGAGTGTCGTCGCTGCCGTCCCACCAGGCCACGTTGTCGCCGGCCGGGAAAGGAGTCTCGCTCACCAGATTACGCACGCGGCGGCCTTGCTCGTCGTCGATGACCAGGGTGACCACCGCCGGCTCGTCGAGATGGAATTTCACCGCGATCGGCGGCGGCGCCTCGGCGTCGGCCGGCGGCAACTCGACCGCCGAAATCGGCGCATCGCCCAGTGCGGCCAGGGCCATGATTTCGCCTAGCCAGACCCGCCGTCCGTCTTTCGTTTTGCCTTCCAGGTGGGGATGCGGCACCGGCGTGCCGATGGGGGCCGTAATCCGCAGCCGAAGTGCTCGCGTTTCGACCACCTGGCCGAAGTCCAGCCAATTCGGCCCCACGGGCAAAGGATACAGCGGCTGGATCTTCGACGAGGCCGCCACTTGACGCCAGGAGCTGGCCGGGGCGGTTTTGGGAGTCAGCTCCGGCGGGCCTTCGAGCACAGCCACGTCGGCAGCGGTGAACCCGGCCCAGAGCAAGGCCACGCCGCTGAGCTTTACTGGCCGCGGCCAAAGCAACGTGACCATTTCGGGATGCTCGTCCGAAACGACCAGCGCCGCCCCCTGCTCTCCGTTGTCCCACGCGCCCCAAGTGCGATTTGCGGTTTCATCGTTCAAGCGACCGGCTTTTTCTTCGGCGGCGCTGGA
>DATJTR010000414.1:0-3172 GCA_035503215.1 Pirellulales bacterium | reverse complement strand
CGATATCTGAAGGATTGCTGCCTGAGCTCCATCCTAGCAATCGTGGTGGGCATTGGCAAAAATCTGATTGCCCACTGGACCGGAATCGCTCCGTAGCATGGCGCAAAAGCCGTGGTCTTTCGCCGTACGCGGTTCAGGAGGCCGGCCGTTCGATGGCGCCAGTGTCATTCGGCGCGTGAAAACCACCACTTGATCGGCGCGTTCGTCCCCAGCCGGTTGTAAGAGTTGTGGTGCCTGAATGATCGTCGGAATCGTTAGCTTTCGCAAGCGTCGGCGGCGGTGTCGTCGGGCTTTTCGCTGGCCGATTTCGCCTTCTTTTTGGGCGGGGAGCCGGTCGGCGGGTTTGCGGGTTTTGAGCCGTTTTCTTCCGCCGGTTCGGGGGTTGCGCGGTTCCGCAAGCGGTAACTGCGACCGGCCAGTTCCAGGATGATCGCGTGGTGGAGGAAGCGATCCAGAATGGCGGTGGCGCTGGGGACGTCACCGATCAGCTTGCCCCAATCCTCCAGCGGTCTGTTGGACGTCATCAGGGTGCTGCGCGTCTCATAGCGCCGCATGATGATCTCGAACAGAATGTCGCCACTGCGGCGCGGCAGATTACGCATTCCCATGTCGTCCACGATCAACAGGTCCGGCTTCAAGTATTTATTCAGAATCTTGTCCTGGCCATCCAACGCGTCTTCATGCAGGA
Source organism: Pirellulales bacterium (assembly GCA_035503215.1). Lineage (GTDB taxonomy): Bacteria > Planctomycetota > Planctomycetia > Pirellulales > PALSA-1355 > DATJTR01. The sequence goes on along the minus strand of DATJTR010000414.1, from coordinate 2,484 downwards.
AGTCGCGCACCACGTCGAAGATCGAGCGGTACAAGACGACCAGGCCCTGCTTGATCGCGAGGTAGCCGATCGCTTGGGCCAAGAACGACTTGCCCACGCCCGGCGGCCCTAACAGCAACGCGTCCCGATGCTCCTGCACGAAACGGCACGTGGCCAGGTCGAAGACCTGTTTGCGCGGGATCGACGGGTTGAAGCTGAAATCGAACTGATCCAGCGGCTTGACTTCTCGGAATTGCGCCGCTTTGACGCGGCGGTTAATGAGCCGCTCGTTGCGAACCAGCAGTTCGTCTTGCAGGATCAGCTCCAGGAACTCGACATGGCTGAGCTTGTGCGTGGCGGCTTCGTGCAGCCGCACCTCCAGCGATTCGGCCAGGCCCGACAGACGCAGTTGCCGGAGGGCATGATGCAAACGGTCGTTCATGATGTCTACTCCAAGATGATGAAACAGAAACGGTGGTGAAACACGAACTCGTGAATTACGCTACAAGGTGTCCGGTGAAACGGAGCCTGGCTCTGCCGAGGGGCAACCTGGCGAGGGATAACCGGACCTGGGCGGAGGAACCTCCGCAGCGCCCCGGCCAGCAGCCGCTTGCTCGCCGGGGCGTTCTTTTGCCCAGTCATGCCTCGTAAAACCTTCGCTCACCGACCCGCTGTCGCGGGTGCCCGAGCGATTCTCCTGGCGATGGATCGCCTGCCGGACCAGGCGGGCATAATCGGCCAGCGGACGAATGATCGGGTGCTCTTCGAGAAACGGCAGCGGCGTTTGCACAGGAGCCGAGCGCTCGATGAGCTTGCGCACCGTGCGCAGGTGGAACTCGCCGTGTGACAAGGCAATTTCACAGGCTTTTTCCAGGGAATTCGCGGCGTGTGCGCGGCCCAGCGCCAGCAAGCCTTGCAGCACGCGAATCCCCTCGACGCCGCGCGCGTGGAGCATCGCTTGGGCCCAGGCGTGGCTCTGCGGCCCGAGTTGCTCGACGCGCCCGAGAAGATATGCGACGCCCCGCTCGGCGCTATTGACCTTCTCGGTGGGCAGGTGCTCGCCCAGCGTGCTGAAGCGCCCCGGCTGCTTGCGCGTGTGCGTCGCGATCAGCTCGAAGCGGTGATTGAACAGCCGCACCAGCCGCGCGTCCCAGCGCACCCACACGGTGCGCCCCAGGTACTCGGGAGGCGCGGAGTAGTAAGCCTTGGCCACTTCGACGTGGCCGTCCCGATTGACCTTCCGCTGGGCTTCGCGGAAGTTGCTGAAGCCCTCCGGCGGTAACGGCTGCAAGGCCGGACGTTCCGCCTCGGCGAACAACTTACTCACTTGCCGCTTGGTCGTGCCATGAATCCGCGTGTCGGCGACTGAGAGCTCCCAGTGGTCCAGATGCCGTTGCTGCTCGTCGAGCGTGGCGAACACGCGGCCTTTCAACGCATTATTTTTTACGTACTTTACTCCCGCCTCGATCTTACCCTTGTGTTCGGGCTTATAGGGACGAGCCGGCAATATGACCGTGCCGTAGTGCTCGGCGAAGGCGCGGACTTTGGGCGTGAGTTCCGGATCAAACCAGTCGGGATGCGCGACGGCCGCTTTCAGATTGTCGATGACCAGCGTCTTGGGCACCCCACCAAAATGCCGAAAGGCGTTTTCCAGCGCCGTGAGAAAGTCGTCGGTGGTCTGGGTGAACGTCGCTTCGCTATAGCCCTTGCGGCTGTGCGACAGCACGATGCGAAACACATGGGTCTTGCGCCGCTTGCCGTCGGCCGTGATGATCCGCGCGCCACTGCCGAAATCAACTTGGGCCTCTTCACCCGGTCCGCATTCCATGCGCCGGACTGGCAAGACACGACGGGGCGCGAGGCGGCGGCAGAAACGCCGCAGGGCGTCGTAATGAACGTGGACGCCAGCGTCGGCCAGGTCCTGGAGAATGCGTTGGTAGGTCAGCCCTTCGGCCAGCTTGGCCGCGATCAATTCCCGGTGCGCTTCGCACTGACTGGCCGGGCCGGGATTCGACCAGGAGCCGGTCGGCAGGTTTGCGGGTTTTGAGCCGCTCGAACCTGCCGATTCGGTCCCCGGCGGACCGGTGCCGTCGGCCGGCATTCCGCCCGGCTGTGGTGCCGGTGCGCCGATCGGCGCGTTGGGGGATTCGGCGCTCAGACCCGGTGAGGCCGAAAACAGTGCGGGTTTTGAACTCCTAAGTTCAACAATCTCGTCGGCCGAGCCGGTCGGCGCGTTTGCGGGTTTTGGCCCGCACAATGCTTGCCGCAGGTACTTTCGGACCGTGCCCCGATCGATCGAGAGCAACTCGGCGATGCGGACCTGGGGCCAACCTTGCGCATGTAGCGAGAGTATCGCCTGAACATCTGCCATCTTGAGCTGATTCGCCATAACAGGTCTCCTTCTGCGGCAATTGCCGCCAGAAGACCCGTAGGTCGAATCGTCCCTTTCTCAAGTGGCTGGTTTTGACCCGCCGATCGCATGGTGGTGTTACGCGCCGACTGACA
>DATJTR010000413.1:0-6216 GCA_035503215.1 Pirellulales bacterium | reverse complement strand
GAAATCGGCCGGTGAGGTTCGGTTTCGAGGCCATAGCGATGGGCCAATGCGGTCACTCGAATCAGATGGACGACCGGCACTCCGTTGGCCAAGAATCGGGTCATGACCGAATCGATGCCACGCGCTCGCCGCGGCAGGTGTGTGTGCAACCCAGTGCGGAACTGCTTCTTCCCTAAGCTTTTACCGACCGAGGTAGCGCCCCCTCCCACGTTGATATAGCACTTAATTGGTGCAGTTTTCGACGCATCGCGGTAGAGCTGCATCCGCCCGTCGACGCTGCCCGGAAAACTGTCGGCCTCAAGCGACGGCAATCCGCTGCGGGCAATCCCAGCGTGCAGCGTCTGGCGCGTCTCGTCGCTCATCCCCAGCCCGCGGTCCTCCACCCCGCCCAGCGAAGCTGCCTGAGACCGAAAGCCGATCTTCCCCTCTTCGAAAAGCACCCGTTCCATGTCGAGCCAGAGAAAATCGGGGAGGTTGGCTCCCCATTGGCTCGCGGCCGCGCTTGAAATGCCGATCGGCCGCAGCCCCAACGTTTGCACGGCCGCCGCAACGGCAATGTTCAAGCCAGGAAACGAGCCCGAATAACCGATTGCCACGGTGTCACCGGATTTCAACCCGGCCCGTTTCAGGTATCCGACCACGACCGCAGCGAAATTGGGATTGGCCGAAATTCGCTTGGCCGCCAAGCGTCCGGTGGTGCTGGTGGCCGGACTCATCGCGACGCCGATCAGGCCAGTCGCCGCCGGATCGGCCGCCGAATCGATCGGATGGCCCAGGGCGATCCGCCGCTCTTTAACCGTGGCCATGCATTCGGCGGCCAAACGAGCGGCCGCCACTTTCTCTTCGTAGTAGGGCTCTGGGGTGCGGCGGCGGTGCGTTTCGACCAGCCACAGCGCAGCGACGGCCGCGATGGCGATCGTGGCCAAAGTGGGCCGCCCGACCCGATTCGGTTGCCAATAGACACCCTTCATGGTATTGCCTCGGCGCCATAAAGGAGTATCAAAAGCAACCGCACGACGACCGATGCGGTGAGTAGCGTACTCACGGTTTCCACGAGTCCCTGCCGATCGATCCAAGTACCGATCAACCCCGGAATCACATATCCGATGACGCGTAGCTCGGCCGGTTGCTCCAACACTTGGCGGCCGAATTCCAAGGGGGCGCCCCCCAGCAGCCGCTCGGCCAGCATGTCGAGAATGTACCCGACCAGAATCGTCACCACCGTTCGCCGCCGGCCATCCAGAATCGTGCACTGGGCGAGCGCCTTCGTGGCCACGCTGGCGACAATGCCAATTCCGATCGTCAAGGCCACGTCGAGCGGGTGCGTAAGACTGAGCGCGATATAGCCCGGCACGACCAAACCGCCCGCAGCCAGCGCGAACAATTCAGAAAACAGCAGCCCCACGGCCAAGCCGATGCCGATCGAAACGGTCAGCAGCTCCATCAATCGCTTCCGCTACGATGTCCTGGTGTGATTAGGATCGGCACCGGCCGAGGGTGTGGGGAGGCAAGGTACACCCAAAGATCGAACGTGCTCGATCAACTCGAGTCCTAAGCCACCGATGTTGCCGAGTCCGACGATTAATGTCGTCGGCGCGGCCAGTTCGATGAGCGTGTCGAAAATCGCTTCGGCTGTTTGCTCGGGCGCGAGGACGACTCGTTGCATGTCGAGCCCGGACTCGCCGGCGGCACGTGCAAAGTGATGCACGCCACCGCCGATCAACACGCAACGATCGGCAGCTTGCCAGGCGGCGTAGGCTTGCCCCAGCCGCCACGAACGCTCCGGCCGATCGCCTCGGCAGTTGAAGAGCGCCAGCCGCCGTTCGGCCAGCGGGAATCGTGCCAGCGCGAAATTCCAGATCGTTTCGCTCGACCGCGGATCGTTGGCTGCCAGGCCATTGACGAACCAGATCTCTTTGTCGCGACTGCAAACATGCCAAATCATAAGCGCGCCTGGATCGGGCATGGATTGCTGCATACCGGCGAGTGCCGCATCGCGCGCGACCCCTACGGCCGCGCACGCCGCCAACGCCAGAGCCACGTTTTCAGCGTGCTCAATGTAGGAGAATCGTGCCAACTCCACTTCGGTCACCTGGTCCACTTCGGCCGGCGAAACCGTCAACAAGCTGCAATGTCGGTCGTCGGCCGCCCGCCGGTAAACGTCGGTATATCGCTCGTCGGCCGTCAGTAGGGTGCCGTGCGGGGGAATCGTGCCGGCGAGCGCAAGAGCGACATCCCGCTCGGTTGGTCCCATCACGTCGAGATGATCTTCACGGGCGCCGGTGATGACGCAGTGTGTGGCTTGGATCAATTGCCGCTCGGAAAGCCACTGCAGGCTTGGGGTGAGCGCCATGCACTCGACGACCAGCGCCTCGGCGCCCGTGGCCGTGGCCGCCCGTACCACGCCGATCTGTTCTAAGACGGTCGGCCGGCACCCGCGAGGAATCGGCCTTTCGCGCCCGTCGGGCAAAATCAGCCGCGGCAGCGTGCCGGTCGTTTTGGCGACGGTGGCAATTCCTGCCGCTCGCAGCCCGGCGGCAATCAGCCGGGTGACGCTCGATTTGCCCCGGCTGCCGTTCACGTGGATGCGAATGCGAAGCTGTTTGAGCCTGCGGCGGTGCAGGAGTTGTTCGATCCATCCCAAGATGACCAGCAGGGCCAAGAATCCGACGAGAACCGAGACGTGTTTCATGCCGCGTCCATCCCATTGCATCGGGCATGCCCCTAAAACGCGTGTGCGCAGCGGCAGAATAGCACGGAGCGGCGAAGAACGAAACCGGCCAGTCCTCACCAGGTGCGCTTGATCTGGCCGAGCAATTCCTCCAGTCCCTTCAGGTGCTCGGCCGTATGTCTGGCGGTGAGGCTAAGTCGCACCAGCGATTGGCCCGGTGGCACCGACGGCGGACGGATTCCGGGCGCCCAAAATCCTCCGTCGCGCAAAAGTTCGGCCAATCGCATGGCTCGGTCTGGGTGTTCGACGATGATGGGGATGATCTGGCTCGTTGAATTGCCGATGTTCCAACCTTGCGCTTCGAGACGCGAACGCAACTCTGCCGCTTCTGCCAACAAGCGCTCCCGCCGCCACGGCTCGGCTGCCACGATTCCCAGCGCGGCAGTGGCGGCCGCGCTAGCTGCCGCGGGATGAGCGGTCGAAAAGACGTACGGCCGGACGCGGTTGATCAGCCAATCGACGAGCGGCCGGCTGCCAGCGACGAAACCGCCGCTCGAGCCCAGGGCCTTGCTTAGAGTGCCGACTCGCACCGGTACGCTTTCTGCCAGACAAAACTGCTCGACCAATCCGCTGCCGCGGCGCCCGAAGACGCCGGTGGCGTGCGCCTCGTCGACCATGAGCATCGCCCCGAACCGGTCGGCGAGCTCGACCAGGTGAGTGAGCGGAGCGAAGTCGCCATCCATGCTGAAGAGCGAATCGGTCACGATCAGTTTGCGCGCAAATTTGCCGGCCTCGGCCAGCATCGCCTCAAGCGCCCGGCAATCGCCATGCGGATAGACGAAGGTTTCTGCCCGCGACAGCCGGCAGCCGTCGATCAGGCTGGCGTGGTTCTTGCTGTCGGAATAAACCGCGTCGCCAGAACCGACCAAGGCGCAAATCGTGCCGACATTGGCGGCGAAACCGGACGGCATGACCAGGGCCGCCTCGGTCCCCAGCAGTTCCGCCAGCCATTGCTCCAGGCGGACATGGGCTGCCGAATAGCCGCTCACGAGTGGGCTGGCACCGGCTCCCCAACCCTCTTCTTCGGCGGCAGCGTGGGCGGCGGCGATCAAACGACGGTCGGCGGCGAGGCCGAGGTAGTCGTTCGAAGCGAAATTCACGAGTTGCCGCCCGTCGCCGGCAATCGTGGCTCCTTGCGGACCGTCGCGCCGGGTCAGACGCCGCCGCAATCCCTGCAGCTCGAGCGCGATCATTTCATCCGCGATCCAGGCTAGCGGGTCGTGAGCCATGGCGGTCTTCCGTCGGAAACCATCGACCGTTACTTGCGAACCGCGGAACGGCGCACTTTTTCCGCCGATCTAGTGGTCGATGACCCGGAGCGGCTGATCTGCTTTTTTCCCGACGATGTCGTTCCTGCCGTCTTCGCCCGGCCCGACTTGGGTGCAGCCGAGTTGGACCGGGCAGCAGCGGTCGATGGCCGAGCCGTGCCCCGCTTTTCCAGCGACAAAGCGAGCTGCAGCACCGCGTCGAATTCCGCCGGAGTCACCGGCTGCACGCTTAATCGCGAGCCTTTGCGCAGCAGCTCCATTTTCTTGAGCGCCGGCACCGTGCGCAATAGTTCGAGCGGCAGCGGTTCGGCGAAGATCGATTCCAGGCGAATATCGACCATTTGCCAGATGGGATTAGCCGGCGAGGCTTTGGGATCGAAATGATCGACGTCCTTGGGATCCCAAGCGGTGTGGTCGGGATATCCCTTGCGCGCCACGACCGCCGTACCGACAATGGCCGACGGTTCGTCGTTCGAGTGGTAGAACAGGACCCGATCGCCAAGCGACATCTCGTCCCGCATGAAGTTGCGGGCCTGATAATTCCGCACTCCACTCCAGCAGGTCGTTTGTCCGGGAGAGGCCGCTAGATCGTCGATCGAAAAACAGTCGGCCTCGGTCTTTACCAACCAACAGCGCTCGGACATGGATGTCGCTCCGCGAGGTTCACTCGTTCTTCAGAGCCGCGGGAAGCATCGTACACAGATAATAAGCCCGGGGGGCCGACAGGTCGAACAACGTCGCCAGTCCGGCGCCCGAAAGGCTGCCGCGGGTCAAATCGAACTGCGAACTGCGGTCTTGTGATCCGACCAAAAGCTGATCGAGCAGACTGACCGGCTTGTGATATTTGATCACCCGAGCGGTCTTCGACGTGAGACCGGCCATTTCCACGGCCCGATCGATGGCGTCTTCAACGAAACCGAGTTCGTCGACCAGGTGTTGTTGCTTGGCTTCGCCGGCGGTGAAGATGCGGCCGGTGAAAACGACTTCCTGGCTGGCAGGGTCGTTTTTCAATTCAGGCCGGCTGTCGAGCACGATCTGCTTGAACCGGTCGAACGTCGAGTCGACCAGTTGCTTGAGGATGGCCCGCTCCTGCTCGCGATAAGGTTCGGGCAGATGGGCGGTAGGGCTTCCCATCTGTTTGAGCGGGTGGCTGGCGATCGAATCATCCTGTACGTCCCACCTATTCAACAGGGCCGAAAGATCGTAATGCGGAATGATCACGCCGATCGAGCCGGTCCAACAACTTGGCTCGGCGTAGATCGTTTTGGCGTTCGGTCCCGCGGCCATGGCCACGTAGTAGCCGCCGCTGGCCGCGATCGCCCCCATGCTCACGACGAGCGGGATCTTTTTCTCCGCGACCAATTGGGTCAAATGGTGGTAGAGATAATCGCTACCGGTCACGGTGCCGCCCGGCGAATCGATTCGAAGCACGACCGCTTTCACGTGGTCGTCGTGGCGGACGGCATCGATTTGCTTCTTGAGAAAGTTGTCCTCGCTCATGATCGTTCCCTGCAAGGTGACGATGGCCACCTTGTCCGCGGCATCCTTGCTGAGCGAGTGATATTTTTCGTCCAATTCTCCTTCCGGCTGAACGTATTTTTGCAGCCTGCCGAACAGCGAGAGGTTGATGAACAGCGAAATCGCCAGGAACGACCACAGCATCCGGCGAGCAAACTTGCCGAGGCGTCCTTTCGGCTCTTCGACGACGACACGCAACGGCGCACCCTGCGGATTCCAGGTCACTTGCGGACCAGCCGGCTGAGGATTGTTGGGGGGGGGAACGGGTGAACTCATGGATGGACTCCTCTCAAGTCTGCGCTTAGCGGTTCTAAGCGGCTTTGCGTGCCGACCAGCTTGCCACGCCGCCGCAGAGCGTCGGCGAGCACCCCATTATTGGCGCTATGGGGAAAAAAGAAACGCCTTTTCTGTCCTTCAGCGGCAGATGTGGCGGTAAAGTTCGACGTGTCGGGCGACCAACAGTGCAATGTTGAACTGCGCAGCGACTCGATGCCTGGCGGCATCGCTCAACCGCGCCCGCAAACCCGCGTCGTTGAGCAAACGATTGGCACACCGCGCACGACCGGCACGATCGCCGGGCGGCACCAAGAATCCCGTCTGGTCGTGGATTACCAACTCGCGGTTCGCGGGAGCGTCGGTCGCCACGGCCGGAACTCCGGCGGCGAGTGCTTGCATCAATCCCAGGGGAGGAATTCCGCT
>DATJTR010000412.1:0-7975 GCA_035503215.1 Pirellulales bacterium | reverse complement strand
CACTTTGGATAGCGTCGCTCGCATCATGCCCGCCAAGGCCGTCGGCACAGGGCTTGCCTTCAACAAGGCCCGGCAAGAACGCCAACAGGTACTGCTGACCACCAATCCGAAGCAGCCGGATGTTTCCGGCCCAGAGGCAGTGGTTCGGATTGGCCATGAAGGGAGATCTTCCGATGCGACGCCATTTTTCGTTCCCCCGATTGGCGATCGTGGTCGCTTGGGCGGCCCTCTCCCCGCAGTGCGGCTTGTTGGTGCAAAGCTGGACCGGATTGTACCCCGGAGCCACGGTTTCCGATGCCGAGGAGGTCGCTCCCGATTTTCAGGGCAGATGGGATTGGTTGAGCGACCGCCTCGGCGCCGTGGTCCAGAAGATCGACCAGCGCTGGCGGGCGGCCACCGACGACCCTTCGCCGGCGCGCCGAGCGCTGGCGGTTTCCGCGGCCGACGACAAAACATCCTGAACCGCTAGCTACCAGGCGTGGGCGAGCTAGCGATGTCCCCGGGGCGTGTCCAATCCTGAACCTTGGACACGCCCCTTTCTTTGCGCCGGAGTCTGCTAGCGAAGCGTGCGCCCGCGTCTCACCAGGCGGGGCGCCCCTCGCGGTATTCGCCTAGCCGTGGCGGCGGAAATCGCCATAATCCCCACCCCGCGTGCCGGGCCGGCTGCATGCCGCCCATAGCATTCCCCTCTGGGCACGCGCATCTCGCGCTTTCGCCATTTCACAAAAGGAGTTGTGTATGAACCGGCCGACATGGATTGTCGCGACCGCCGCGGTGGTCGGGCTATTTTTCGCTGCGTCGTTCGCTGCGCCGGTTTGCGCCCAGACGGGTGACCTGGCCTGCTATTTCTCCCCCGACGGCGGCTGCACCGAAGCGGCGGTGGCCGAGATCAACGCGGCGCAGCAGATGATTCTGGTGCAGGCCTATTCATTCACTTCGGCACCGATTGCCAAGGCCTTGGTCGACGCCCACAACCGCGGCGTCCAAATCGCCGTGATTCTCGACAAAAGTAACCGCACCGACCATTATTCGGCCGCCGATTTCGTCCAACACGCGGGCATCCCGACCTACATCGATGCCCAACACGCCATCGCCCACAACAAGATCATGCTGATCGATGGCCGCACGATCATCACCGGCAGTTTCAATTTCACCAAGCAGGCCGAGAAGAATAACGCCGAAAACATGCTGGTCATCAAGAACCGGCCCGACTTGTACGGCAAGTACTACGAGAATTTCCAGCACCATCTCTCCCATTCGCCGGCCTACCAAGGGCATGACGTCGCCGACGCCGACGCCGAAAAGGAACCGACCAAGCGTCATCGGACGACGAGCCGCCGCTAAGCGGCGATTCAGTGCCCGATTGCTAGCAACCTCGCACGACAGCAAGCCGGCCGTCGTGACGCTTGTCGCTTCGTGCGCAAACGTCGCCGCACGTTCGGATTGCCGCCGAGGCCGGCTCTTCGCTACAAAGATGAGCCGACCGCAGCGCACGCCACGCGATATGCGCTGCGGCACGCCAGCTACGGCGCGGATCAGCGCCCTAGCGGCCAATCGTCGGCACGAAAGAGTAGGGAGACTCGAAGCATGCGATACGGTTCGATTTCAGTCCTGGCCTTGGCCTGTATGCTGTCGGCCGCATCGGCACCGGCACAGCCCTTCGCTCAAAGCGACGCCGACGCCACGGTCAGCCAGGCGGAGCAAGTGCTGGCCGAGATCATGGCCATCCCCGCCAAGTCGATTCCCGAATATCTGCTGGCCGAAGCGCAGGGAGTGGTGATCGTTCCCAACGTCATCAAGATCGGCTTCATCGCCGGAGTGCGCCGCGGGCATGGCGTGCTGATGGTGCGCGACGCCGAAGGCGAGTGGAGCTTGCCGCAGTTCGTCACTCTGACCGGCGGCAGCGTCGGCTGGCAGGCCGGCAGTCAAGGAACCGACGTCGTGCTGGTCTTCACCACGCAGAAGGGGGTTCAAGGCCTGATGCAAGGCAAATTCACCATCGGCGCCGACGCATCGGTCGCGGCCGGACCGGTCGGGCGCAATGCCGCGGCCAGTACCGATGCCACGCTGAAATCCGAAATCCTCTCCTATTCGCGCAGTCGTGGTTTGTTCCTCGGCGTGGCGATCGATGGCTCGGTGCTGGAAATCAACGGCGCCGCCCACGCTGCCTACTACGGCTCGCCTAGCTCGGAGCCGCCGCGGCAGATCCCCGCCTCGGCCATCAAGCTGCGGCAGTTCTTGGTCGATAGCTCGGTGGCCAGCGCCGCGGCCCTGGGCGAAGCCGTGCCGGGGGCGATCCCTATTCCGCCGGCCGCCGGCGCTCCGGTCGTCGTGGCCGGCGCTCCCGTGGCGGGGGCGCCGCTTGCCGTGGCTCCCACGATTCCGGCCAGCCGTCTTGACGCCGAGCGTCGCGCTCTGATTCAGAGCGCGCGGCAGCTCCAGGCGATTCTCCGGCCCGAGTGGCAAACGTATCTGGCCCTGCCCAAGGAGGTTTACGACGGTGGTCCGATCCACCCCGACGCTCTCACCGCCACGCTGGCTCATTACGACCGCATTTCACGCAGCCACGACTATCAGCAGCTTTCGCAGCGCCCCGAGTTCCAAAGCACCTACGACCTGCTGCGCCAGTACAGCCGCGAAACGGCGGCCAGCACCCCTGCTCCGCTGAATCTGCCCCCGCCCCCCGCCGCGCAGTGACCGCGCGGCGTAGCAGTCAAGGGGCGCTTTTGCTGCTGCCTGTGCGGGTGCGGATATAGTCGGGATCGCGAGCGTTCGACATGCAGGTGTCGTAACTGATCTCGGCCCGCTGATAAAGTTCCAGCAGCGATTGATCCATGGCCAGCATTTGATGCTTCCGGCCCGTCTGGATCTCGGACTGGATCAGGTGCATTTCCCGCTCGCGCAGATGCTTGCGCACGGCGGGCGTGGCGATGCAGATTTCCATCGCCAACACGCGCCCCATATTGTCGGCCCGCGGCAACAGGCGTTGGCAGACGATCGCTTGCAGACTGTTGGCCAGTTGTACGATGATTGAGTTTTGCTGTTCGCCGGGAAACACGCTGTAAATGCGCTGGGCCGTCTGCACGGCGTCGGGCGTGTGCAGCGTGGCCAGCACTAGGTGCCCGGTCTCGGCGGCCGTGAGCGCCGTTTCGATTGTTTCCAGATCGCGCATCTCTCCCACCGCGATCACGTCGGGATCTTGCCGTAATACGTGGGTCAAGGCCGAACGGAACGAAACCGTATCGGTCGTCACTTCCTGTTGCACGACGATACTGCGGTGATTCTCGTGGACGAATTCCACCGGGTCTTCGATCGTCACGATCTTGCACCGTCGCTGGCGGTTGATCGCGTCGATCATGTAGTTCATCGTGGTCGTTTTGCCCATGCCCGTTGGACCGGTGATCAGCACCAGTCCGTTCGGCAACCGCGTCAGTTCGTCGATCACCGGCGGCAAGCACAACTCTTTGCTGCTGCGGACGATCGTTTCGCACAGCCGGATCGCCATTTCCGGCGCGCCGGCGTGCAGATAGACGCTGGTGCGGAAGCGTCCCAGGCCGGGCCAATGCCGAGAGATCGATAGCCGCCATTCCTTGGCAAAGAGTTCTCGCTGCTGATCGTTGACCATTTCATCGAGCAGAGATTGCAGCATTTCCCCAGTCAGCGGTTCCCCCTCGCTCGTGCGGATTTCGCCGTTCACGCGAAACACGGGGGCCACCCCCTGCAGCAGGTGGATGTCGCTGGCCTTCAGTTTGCGAGCGCCCTTGAGGATGCGCTCCATGGTCCAGGTGCCCATGATCGACATCGTCTGCTATCTCCGCCGCCTGAAGACATTGCGACATGCTCGCCACATGCCCCCTGCCGACCAGCCGGCATTGAGCAATTGCTTTTGCTCTTCGGCTTCGACGTGGCGAGGGCAAAGCTGTAGACAATGATCGAAGCTATCCGTGGCCGGCTGTCGCAGCCCCAATTCGGCCTCGGCCTTGCCGCGCACGAACCAGGGATAGTACTGGTTGGGCGCGAGCTCCGTCGCCAGCCGGGCTCGCACCACTGCCCGGCTGGGAAAGTGGTAATGCAGATAGATCAATGCCGATTCGAGCGCCACGAGCCAATCCCGGTCCAACTCTTGCGCCTTGGCAAAGCAGTGCTCGTCCATCTTCTGCCGGCAGGCCAGCATCCACTCCCCCCGGGCTTGCCAACGAAACGCCGAACGTCCGGCCGCCGCCATGGCTCCGTCGCACACCGCGCCGGCCTGGGCAGCGTCCCCCACGCGGCACAGTGCTTGAGCCCTGGCGGCCAGCAACTCGCCGTTGCCCGGAAACAGCTCCAAGGCTTTGCGGGCCCAGAGCTCGGCCTCGGGCGCTTCGCCCAATTGCACCAGCATTTGCACCTGCCCCACCCAACTCAGGACGAGCGATTTGTCGTATTCCAGCGCTCGCGAATAAAACCGCAGCGCGCTCTCGTACTGGCCCCGGCGACGGCAGTCGTCGGCGTCGGCCATCGCGGTCCGCTCGTCATCCTCCGGCTTGAGCTTGGGCTGGTCGCGATCGTTCGCGTCGGGACCGAATTCCAGGTGTTCGAATCGTGCCATCAGCCACGCGCCTCTTGAGCGGCGAAAAGCCGCGACGGGTTCTGCTTCCAGTCCTTACGTTAGCGTATCACCCAAAACCGCCAAGGGGGATAGTTGCGCATGATCGCGCGGCCGATGATTCGGCCGCGAGCGATCGCCGAAGTCACCGCATCCGGCAAATAATTCGGGTCGGTGGTTGGAAAGATGGCCAAGGAGCCAGGCGGCACGTCCATTTCCAGCCGCTCGGGCATGCGCGCCGGATTCAAGGGACGCAGGTCCGACGGCCGGCCGTCGACCCACAACTCCCCTTTCTCCCAAAGCACATGGCTGCCCGGCCCGGCAATGACCCGATCGACCCACTCGCCATTGATCCGACGGAGCACATGCCAGCCGAGGACTTGAGCGTTGCCGGTCCACGTTTGGCCGCGAAAGAGGACAACCTCGCCGGGATGCACTGCACTTGCCGCCGGCGTGGGGCGGAATACCAAGACGTCGCCCGGGGCAAAAGGTGCCGCCGCCATTTCGATCCACTGACGCGTATCGATGGTGCGATGCAGTCCGCTGCCGATCATCCAATACATCGCCAGCACCAAGGTGCATCCGGCCGCGGTGCCAATCGTACGCCGCACTTGACCACCATAGCGTTGCAATCGCCAAAACAGGTCGATCATCGAACCGAAGTGGACGCTCAACATGGCCCCCACGAAGATGGCCCCGATTTGCGAGCCGTAACAGGCCGCGCTCGCCAGTACGAGGCCTAGCCAACTCCAAAAGAACTGCCGCCCGGTGGTAGTACGGCCGAGGTAAGCCTGCGCCCAGCCCGGAACGATCGATCGTAGGAGACAATTGGTCGGTAATTCGCTGGTTCGCGGGCTATCTGCCGAGTCGGCGAATGCCGGTCGCGTGATTCGACCAAGTCGCGAGCCGACTTGGCGCAAGAATCGCGGGCTCCATTGCCTGAGTCGCTTGGCCCGCGCCGAAGCCCGTGGTGGGGCGATGGCGATGTCGGCGCTCCCGAGCGTCAGCGAGGCACCGCAGCGAATGCAGCGCACGTTGCCCGGCATGTTCTGGAATTCGCAATTCGCACATTGCATGGTCCGCGCCGTTTCGACTGGGCTTGATTAATGCACCCAAGACCAATGGGCCATCGGATAGCTGCAGATCCACGCGCGGCCCAGAATCCGGTCGGCGCGCACCACAGCCAAATCTCTACCGACATGGTCGAGCATGGGACGCCCGGTCGGTACGTCCGGCAACAACACCGTGCTGGGGATGATGCAGAAACATCCAGCCGGGACCGTGACGCTCCAATTCGAAAACAGTTCAAGAAGAGTGCGCCCAGCCGCATGCCCGACCGTCTGGTTATGCACCTGCATGGGGAGATCGCTTCCCGCCGTGGTTATGCCAAGAGGCTGCCACTCGCTTGGTTGGCCGTCGACTTGGAGTTGGCCGTCGTGCCAGGTCACGTGGCTGCCTGGCCCGGCGATGATCCGGTCGATCCGATCGCCGCCCACGAGGAATGCACGATGATCGCCGATTGGAAAGGTATGTGTGCCAATGTCGTAGAGCACGACGTCCCCCAAGCGGGCGTTGGTGCCGGCCGCCGCGAGACGCCGAAACACGATCACGTCCCCCGTGGCGAATTGGCCCATCGGTTGGGTCAGATGGCGAACGAAGATTTGGGAATTGACCAACTGGATGATCGGAACATAAACCAAAGCCAAGGTTCCGAACGCGATCAGCGGCGCCAGGATCATCCGCTCGAAGAAGGTCTGATCGGGCCCGATTTGCAAATCGACGATCGACGCGAGGTGAATCGATAGCAGAATCCCTAGCCAGATCGTGCTCCACTCCGTGCCGAAGCTAATTGGAAACAGCAATAGCGCGGTGGCGTACGCCCCGCCAATCATCCATGCACGCGTCTGATAGCCGGCATAATAATGAGCCAATCCCGGGACGAGCGACCGCAGCCAGAGATCGAAGGTTAAGCGTCCGACGAGCGATCGCCGCAGCGCCTCGGTCGCCAGACCGCGACTGGCAGCCAGGGCCGTGTCGCGCGTCCGGAACCACATTCGGCGACTGTCAAACTGACGGCGCAGCCACTTCCGCGTGGAAGATGCCCGGGGAGGATGAACGCTGATCGCATCGGTGGCCAATTGCAGCGCCGCACCGCAACGAATGCAACGGACGTTGCCCGGCATGTTGTTGAATTGACAGCTGGGACATTCCATCTGCGGACCTTGCCCGCGCGGCACTCGGCACGTTGGTTTAAGAACGGCGCTGATGTGCTTGGGTATGGCGCTGCACGACTTCGGCGGTCTCGTAGTATTCGCCGGTCAGTTCCCGCGATTCTTCGCGGCCGACGATTTGCGCGAAAAACTCCGCCACGTCCAAACACCGAGCGCCTTTGATCCCTTTCGTGCGGATCAGCACTTTGCCCTGGGCGGTGATCTCGATTTCGACTTCTTGCTCTTGCATCGTCGTTGGCCTTCTGGTTGGATCGCTCGTGCCCGGGGCTGAAATGCTGCTTCAAAACCAGCCGGGGACTGTCCCAAAATTGCGGAGTCCTCGCAGCAAATTGGGACTGTACCCTTCTCCCAGCAGGGTTTGAAATACCTCCTCAAAAATTTCTGACGCGGATCTTTACCGACTGCTCGGCGGTCATTTCCTCGCCAACGACGGTCATGTTCCGCTCCTTCAGTTCGGTCATGATGCGATGATAGGCGTACTGCTGCGTCACTTTGCCGACCAGTTCCTCGCCAATGGCTCGCAATTGCGCCTTGGAAAGATGGCTCCCTTCGACGCACAGCTTCAATGCTCCGCGGCCATCGCGGCTGAAAATCGCCCGCACGCCGTCCCGTTCGACGACCAACTGTTGCGCGGTGCCCGCCGTGGCGGCCAGGATCTCGCTGTCTTCAACTTCGATTTCCTCGCGATTCTTGGTCTTGGCTTGCACGCTGGTCGTGGCTTCCACGCCCGCGCGAACCACCGTGAATCCCATGGTGCCGATCGCCGCGGTGACGGCCGCCGTAATCACGGGCCAGCTGGCCACGACGACCGGGGCCACGATCAATACCGTACTCATTGCTCCGCTCCTTTCCCGTTGAACGACTTCGATCCGAACGGTTTCCCTGCGAACAACACACGTCGATCGTATCCGTGTTAGAACTCGATTTTCCTCCGTGCCGCCGTCTCCACCGTCCCCAACTCCGACGCCGGCCTGGCTCGGCCTTGCGCCCAGGAGCGCAGTCGCGTCAATTCCTCGCTCATGGTTTTCGACAAGGGGACCGTGGCCGCGATCGACGCGGCGATCGTGGCGGTATCCAGCTCCGTTCCCGCGCTGAAGGCATCGAACAGGGCCGAGACGATCGATTCCTCGATCTCTGCGCCGCTGAACGTGTCGCTCAT
>DATJTR010000411.1:0-5187 GCA_035503215.1 Pirellulales bacterium | reverse complement strand
CGGCACGCGTTCGTTGAGTGGGGTGTGGGACGCCAATTCCGCCACCCATTCGTCCATGCGCCGCAGCCGATCGGACAGGCCGCGGACCGTGTTGTAGGCCAGCTTGTAGGCGGCCCAAATGCCTTGCCGAATCAAATCGTCGTAATCCCGACGATCGATGGCCAACACCGTCACGGCAGTTTGCGCTCGCACGCTGGCCGAATGCGGGGCCGGGCTGAAAAACGACATCTCGCCGAAATGGCTGTACGGCTCCAACACCGCCAGCATCAGCGCGGGATGCGGGCCGTGCTCCAATTGCTTGACCACCTCGCACTTGCCCTCGACCATCACCCACAGCGTGCGGCTGTCTTCCCCTTGCCGCACCACGATCTCGCCGGGAGCAAAGTGCTTGAGACTGGCGATGTCGGCCATTTGCCGCCGCTCGGTCTCGTTGAAGTTGGCCATCAGTGGGATGTTTTCCAACAACCGGGCGCTGACGGCTTGATCAATCATGTGATTCCTCCCAGGATCGTTGCCCGACCGACGCGGCCGATTCCCAGCATGTAGGCAGCCGTGCGCAGGCTGACTTTCCGTTCCTGCGCCAGTTGCCAGACGCCTTCGAAACTTTCGGCCAGCACGCGGTCGAGCTCTTGCCGTACCCGGTTCAATCCCCATTGATAGTGCTGCCGGTTTTGCGCCCACTCGAAATAGCTGACCGTAACTCCGCCCGCGTTGGCCAGAATGTCGGGCAGAATCACGGTCCCGCGCTTGGAGAGGATTTCGTCGGCTTCGGGCCAGGTGGGGCTGTTGGCGGCTTCGATAATGATCGGCGCCTTGATCCTTGCCGCATTGGCCGCGGAGATCTGACCTCCCAAGGCCGCCGGAACCAGTAGTTCGACGTCCAGCTCCAACAATTCTTCGTTCGAGATCTGATCCGCACCGTTGTAGCCAACGAGCGACCAGTGGTGTTCACGGGCGTAGGAGAGCATTTGGTTCACGTTCAGCCCGTCGGGATTGTAATAACCGCCGCTCGCGTCGCTGATGGCCACCAGCTTGAAATCGGCCTCGCGCAGGAACTTGGCCGCGTGCGAGCCGACGTTGCCAAAGCCTTGCAAGGCAACCCGCGTTTGGGCCGGCTTTCGTCCCAGCCGGCTGAGCAGTTTCACGGCCAGGATTCCCACGCCCCGGCCGGTCGCTTCCTCGCGGCCGGGCACCCCATATAACTCCACCGGTTTGCCCGTAACGCAGGCCGGATTGAAACCGTGATACTTCTGGTACTGATTCATGATCCAGGCCATCACGTCCGAGTTCGTCCCCATGTCGGGGGCCGGAATGTCGATGTCCGGACCAATCAGGTCGTGGATGCCGTCGATGAATTTTCGCGTAATCCGTTCGACCTCGCGTGGGCTGTGCTTGGCCGGGTCGATGGCAATGCCCCCCTTGGCGCCACCGTACGGAATGTTAACCACGGCCGTCTTCCAAGTCATCAAGGCCGCCAGCGCGCGGACTTCGTCCAGGTCGACCTCGGGATGGTAGCGCAGTCCCCCCTTCATCGGCCCACGAGCATCGTCGTGTTGCACGCGGTAGCCCACATACGTGCCGATCTCGCCATTGTCGAGCTCCACGGCGATCTGTACCGACACTTCCCGCTTGGGCATGAGCAACAGCGAACGCATGTTGTCGCTCAAATCCATTCGGTCGGCGGCCCGATCGAAATACAACCTGCCGGCGTCAACCGCTTGCGAGCGTTTGGTCGCCGCCAGAGCGGGAGCGGAAGTGGGCTCTTTCGAATCGTTACGTTCGCCTGCCTTGGCCGTTGTCGCTGCCACGATCGGAGTACCTCGGGGTCTGTCGATGATTGCCGCGCACTCGTCGATCCGCGGCAAGGAGAATCCTGTCGAGCGCCTGGGCCAAACGTAGCCTGCCTTGCCCGCGGGATTGCCCGCTCGGCCGGAGGCTAAAAAAAATAATATCCCTCGCGCCCTGCGGGCTCAAGGCAACCACCCCAGTGCGGTCTGCTTACTCAGGCCGGCCCGATGGCAAATTGGAGTGGTAGCGAGCAAAATCGTCTGGGGCTGGACCACTCGCTCGCTGCCTGGGCGGTCCTCGGTTACACTGGAAATATCGCTGCCAACGCGTTCCGCGGTCGGCCGACACTCCGATTTTTGCCGATTTTCCGATTCCGACGCCCGGTCTTTCCTTGCATCGCAGTTGTGTACGCGTTCCTTGCTTTGGCCGCGCTGCCGGTGCCTCAAAGCCAGGCTGCGCAGGAGGCGTTTTCGCTCGCCATTTTGGCGCCTCGCGGGAGCTGCGAAGCGGGCGAGCTCAAACCGGTTTGACCATCCTTTCCGCTGTTCGTTCGTCCTAGCGCTATGCCCAGCCTGCAGCAAAAGTTCTGGAAGCTGGCGATCGACAGCCGGCTACTGGCGCTCGAAGAGTGTCAGCAATTGCACACCGAGTTTGCTCAGGTGTGCCGTGCCCCCCCGGATGACGTGAATAGCCTGGCTCGCTGGCTCGTCAGCCAAGGGGTGCTCAGCCGGTATCAAGCCCGCGTTCTCCTTGCCGGCAAGGCCGGGCCGTTCTGGATCGGCGACTATAAAATCATCGATCGCTACGGCGACGGTCAGATCAAAGGAATCTACCAAGCGGTTAACCAGGCAGATGGGCAAGAAGTGCTATTGCTCGTCGTACCCCTTGCCGCGGGACAGGATCTGGCGAAATTGACGGCCGCCGCCCGCAAGATCCAAAAGGCCGTGGCCGCATCGGTCAGCACGCTGAAACGCGAAATCCCGTTCAGCGTACACGGCCAGCTTACGTATGCCGTGCTGGCCGAGATTTCGCCGCCCCCGGAGGAAGTCGTTCCGCCAGAGGCCCCCGATCCCGAGCCACCGGCGCAGGAGTGGATGGCCGAAATGCCGGCTTCCCGTCCTCGCCGCTCGCGGCGACGGATATTGCCGATGTTGGTCGGTTGGGGAGTTCCCCTCGCGCTGATCGCCGGGGCGGGCATTATCTGGCAAAAGCTTGAGCCCGTGGGCGGAGCCGGTGGCGGCACGCCAAATCATCCACCGGAGAATGTGGCGATCGATTCGGAAAGCGCCAAACCCGCGTCCGACAGTCCACCGGTGACTTCCGAGGATCAAGTCGCGCTGGAGGTCCGTCGCGCAACCGGCGACGAAGAACCGGGGACTGAACTGATCGACGACGATGGCCAAACGCTTTGGGCCTCGCCGACTTCGGGCGCGCCGATCGAGCTGGCCTATTTGCCGCCGGGCTTTCAAGCGGTTCTCGTGCTGCGGCCGGCCGAATTCTTGACCGGTTCCGAGGGAACAAAACTGCTCGAAGCGATCGGCCCTGCCGGCGCCTCTGCCACCGAGGCAATCCATGCGATCACCGGTTGCACGTGGGAAGACATGGAGCAACTCGAAATCGCGTTTTACCCCTCTGATGCCGAACCCCGCCCGGAGACTCGCAGCTCAAGCGATCACGGCCTTTTGGTCAAGCGCTCCGGGCCATCCTACTCGCCCTGGCCGCTGTTCGTCGTGCGGCTCGCGCCCAGCCTGTCGGCGGAAGCCTGGGCCGATCGGCTGCCGAAACGCGAGCCGGCCCAGCACGCCGGCAAGCACTACTCGAAATCGGCCGATGGTTGGGCCTACTACCAACCCGAAACAGGCGGCCGGTCAATCGTTGTCGGTACTCCCTGGCAGATTGAAGAGGCGATCGATTCCAGTGGTCCGGCGGCGAGCAAAGCGATCGAACGCGTCTTGGCCGATACCGACACCGAGCGGCATTTCACGCTGCTGGCCGAACCCTTTTCCGTCTTGGAAGGGGACCGGGCACTGTTCGTTGGCGAACTCTCCCGGCTGGCCGAACCGCTGCGGCGGTTCCTGGGCGATCGCGTCCAGGCGGTCGCATTTAGTGGTCATGTTGGTCGCGAGCTGTTCTTGGAATTGCGGGCATATGGCGAAGCCGATATTGATCCGCGCCACCTGGCGACCCATTATCGTGCTGAATTGAGCGCGCTGCCCGAGCAGTTTGCCGCCTATCTGGCAACCCTTCAGCCGCAGCCCTACGGCCAAGCCGTTCTCCAGCGGTTTCCAAAAATGCTGGATCAATTGCAGCAGTTTACGCGTGCCGGGGCCGAACATCATCAGGCACTCTTGCGCTGCTACCTGCCGCCGGCCGCCGGCCAGAATTTGCTGCTGGGGAGCGAACTGGCGTTGGCCGAAACGCCCAAAAGCGCCAGTAAGGAAGGCAAGGGGCCAGGCAAGAAAGGGGTCGATCCGGCCACGGCACTGGCAAAAAAGATTTCGATCAGCTTTCCCCGCGATACGTTGGAAAAATCGATCGAGATGGTATCAACGGAAATAGGGGTCGAAATCGATATCCTGGGGACCGATCTGCAGCTCGAAGGAATCACCAAAAACCAGTCCTTCGCGCTGGATGAGCGGGACCAGCCGGCCGGCGAAATTCTGCTCAAAATCCTCAAGCTCGCAAATCCGGGCGGTAAACTAATATATGTAATCAAGCCCAAAGCGCCCGGCGGCGAACCGATTCTGTTCATCACGACCCGCGCCTCCGCCAAAAAACGGGGCGATACGCTGCCGACTGAACTGGAGACGAAATAGGCAATCTGCCGCGTGCCTCTCAGGGGCCGCGGTGAACCGCTCGGCGATCGAGAGACGCGATAGTGGAACTGTTCGTCATCCAATGCACGACCTGTCGCGCCCGGCTGAAAGTTCACGAACTGGCCGTCGTTGGGCAGATCATCGAATGCCCAAAGTGCAGCAGCTTCGTCGAAGTGCTGCCCCCGGCAGGTTGGAAACCGCCTGGCGCTGCCGATCATCCGGCACCGGCGGCTTCTCCGTCGGCCCAGGCTGCCGCTGCCGTGGCAAGCACTACTCCGGCTCGCACCTCGCCGGCTCAACCTGTCGGCGGCGGAGCGAAACCGTCGGTCGCTGGCCCCGCCGCCACTCCCCGAGGCGCAGCGCCGCCACCGTTGCCAAAGAAGGGGGGCAGCAGCGCCGGCGGGATTTCGTCGGGCACTGCACAGCACACGCCCGGCGCCGGGGCGGCCCTCCCGCGCGCGGTAGCTTCGGCAGTCGGGCCTTGGGCGAAATCGCCCGCTCGGCGCGCTCCGGCGGCCGCCGTGCCGGCCGCTCCTTCCGCCGCGGCGGCCGAAGTGCCCGCGGCCAATCCCCCGACGACGGC
>DATJTR010000410.1:0-3281 GCA_035503215.1 Pirellulales bacterium | reverse complement strand
GCGAGAGTCAGCCCGGCGGTCACGTGCGGATTGTCGTAAACGAATTCGTTGTCGTCGTGCTGGATGAAACCATGCCGGGCGGTTTGTCCGAACACGACTCCCACGAGGAGAAGCAGCGCGCCGCAAACGGCCCAAACCTGGTAAGACCGCGTGCGATCGGTGACCGCCGCCGGGCGCCGAGGGGGCGGTGGTGCCTTGGAGCCTGGCATGCACTTTTCCCAGCGCGAAACCTGGGCCAGCGTGAATCCTGGGATCGAAGAGGTGCGACGAGCGACAGGCGAGAACGCCGATTGGGAGCCGCGGGCGCTTAGGTGCGTTCCTTTGCCGATTCTACGGAAGGCCCCAGGTCGAAACAACGCGGCCCGACGGCGCGGCCAAGCGACCGGACCGAGAATTCGCGAATCCGTAGCGAATATGCCGCCGAGGGCTAGGGAATTTGCCCGAAATGCCTGGCGCTGGGGGTCCTTTTGCGTCCCCAAATCGTGCATTCCCAGGGGCGAGGGCCCTAAGTATGATAGCGGCACGACGCCATGGTATTTGCCGCCAGCCCGCCACCGCCGCCCGCCTACCCGACCCTAATAAAGTCGAAACGCTCCATGCACGCTTGGCACGACATTTACATCGACGATGCGCTGATTGAAAAGACGTTTCCCGTGATGGTCGAAGTGCCCATGGGAAGCAAGAACAAGTATGAGCTGGACAAAGAGACCGGTTTCCTCAGGCTCGACCGGGTGCTCTACAGCGCGGTCCACTACCCGGCCAACTACGGCTTCATTCCGCGCACGTTTTGCGACGACGGCGACCCGCTCGACGCCCTGGTGCTGGGGCAGGAGCCGGTCCATCCGATGACGCTGGTCGACGCCCGCGGCATTGGCGTGATGCGGATGCGCGACGAGAAGGGAATCGACGATAAGATCATCGCCATTTCGATGAGCGACCCGGCGGTCAATCAATACACGCACCACGACCAGTTGCCGGAATACCTGGTGCGCGAGATCAAGCGCTTCTTCCAGGACTACAAGGTGCTGGAGAACAAGCAGGTGGTCGTGGAAGACTTCATGGGGCCCAGCGAAGCGACCGGGGTCGTTCGCGAAGCGCTGGAAATGTATCGCCAATTGCGCCGCGGCGAATTGAGCCACCGGGCGCGGCATTAATATCGGGCGCTCCATTTGGGTTGGGTCCGAAGGGGACAAACCCCTAGGGCGAATCTGAGCAGCTCTCCGCCGTGGCCAGGGACGGCTTTCATCAGGCAGCGTCAAGCACGGATCGCATGCACGCGCTCGATTCTCATCTCGACCCGGAATCGCACGAGGGGTGGATGCTGGGCGCCACGCCGCTGGCCGCCACGTCATCGGAAGAGGACCGGACCCGGTTTCTGGTGTGGGCGCCGAAGGCCCGGCGCGTTCACGTACACCTGGTCGGCAGCCAGCGCACCGCGCGGCTGCGGCCGCTGGCGCATGGTTACCACGGCGGCGTGGTGAAAGGCGTAGGGGCCGGGACGAGATACTTCTATCGTCTCGATGATCGCCTGGAGCGGCCCGATCCGGCCAGCCATTTTCAGCCCGAGGGAGTGCACGGACCGTCGGAAGTGGTCGATCCTGAGTACGCCTGGCACGATACGGCCTGGCGGCGGCCGCCGCTGGTGGATTGGGTGACGTACGAGCTGCATGTCGGCACGTTTTCGCCCAGCGGCACGTTTGCCGGCGTCATCGACGAGCTGGATAGCCTGGTCGAACTGGGCATCACGGCGGTCGAGCTGATGCCGCTGGCGCAATTTCCGGGCGGGCGGAACTGGGGCTACGACGGGGCGTATCCCTTCGCGGTGCAAAACACCTACGGCGGCCCGCGCGAGCTGAAACGCCTGGTCGACGCCTGCCACGGCCGTGGTTTGGCCGTGGTGCTGGACGTGGTTTACAACCATCTTGGGCCCGAGGGGGTGTATCTGGCCGAGTTCGGCCGCTATTTCAGTCACCGGCATCACACCCCCTGGGGGCCGGCGATCAATTTCGAGGGAGCGGGCAGCGACGAGGTGCGGCGCTACTTCGTCGAGAACGCGGTCCGCTGGATCGATGAGTTCCACATCGACGCGCTGCGGCTCGACGCGATTCACGCCATCGTCGATCAATCGGCCTCTCCGTTTCTGGTCGAGTTGGCCCGCCGCGTGCGCGCGGTGGACGATCGCGGCACGGGCCGGCCGGCATATCTGATTGCCGAAACCAACCGCAACGATCCGCGGGTGTTCGACCCGCTGGAACAGGGGGGCACGGAGCTCGACGCCCAGTGGCTCGACGATTTTGGCCGCTCCGTCGAGGCCTATCTGACCGGCGACCGCAGCGGCTTTTATGCCGACTATGGCCGCCTGGCCGACGTCGCCCGGGCGTATGAAGAGGGATACGTGCTCGTCGGCCAGTATTCACGCTATCGGCATCGGCATCATGGCCGGCCCTCGACCGGCATTCCGCCCGAGCGGTTTCTGGCCTATCTGCAAACGCACGACCAGGTGGGCAACCGGCCGCACGGAGCGAGGCTGTGCCAGCTGATCGGCTGGGAGCCGCTGAAGCTGGCTGCGGCTACGCTGATGTTATCTCCCTATCCGCCGCTCTTGTTCATGGGCGAGGAATACGCCGAGCCGGCACCGTTCCATTTTTTCGTCAGTCATGGCGACCCGCACCTGGTCGAGCGGGTGCGGCAGGGGCGGCGGCACGAATTCGAGGCCTTGAAGACGATGCAGGGGGAACCCGAAGATCCGCAGGCCCAGAGCACATTCGACGCTTCGCGACTCGATCGCTCGTTGCGGCACGCCGGCCGGCATCAAACGCTGTGGAACCTCTATCGCGAACTGTTGCGCCTGCGCCGCGAGACGCCGGCCATCCGGCACGCATCGCGCGAAGGTTCAACGATCGCCTGTTTCGAAAAAGAGCGCGTGCTGCTCGTGCAATCGGAGGCCGAGGGAAGCTCGGCGTGGCTGATTCTGTCGTATGCCGAGCGGCCGATTGATTTGACCGTGACTGGCGTTTTGGCCGGAGCGGCCGTGCCGACCGATGGCCTGTGGCGGCGGCGGTTCGACAGCGCCGGCTGCGAGTGGGACGGGCCGGGGAGCACGGCCGGCGAAGTCTGGCGGCCCGGCGATTCGCTATCGGTGGCCGCTCACAACGCGGTGCTTTACGAGCGCGAAGTGTGATTCGCAGCGCAGAGGGCATCGTAATTCGCGCAAGCCCTACTAACCCGAAGCGCGAGCGAGGGCCTCTGACGTCGCGCCGCGCGCACGGACTGGGCCACTC
>DATJTR010000409.1:0-4712 GCA_035503215.1 Pirellulales bacterium | reverse complement strand
TGCGGTTCGCGGCCGACTATCGTCCTTTCAGCGAGTTGGGATTGGTCCTGGCTCGGCAAGGCAAGCTCGATGAGGCGGTCACCCTGTTCCGGCAAGCGTTAGCGATCTATCCCGATGAGGTCGACACACTTTGCCGTCTTGGCACCGCACTCTCCGAGCAAGGCGAACTGGCCGAAGCCGAAGCGCAGTTTCGACAGGCAATCGCCCTCGACCCTGACAGTGTCAAAGCCCATTGCGGATTGGGCCGCACGTTGCGCATGGCCAACCAACTTGGCGAGGCGCAAGCCGAGTTCGAGAAAGCCCTCCGCTTCGATCCGCACGACGTGGCGGCCCGAAATGAGCTGGGGATTGCTCTACTGAATCAGGGCAAGGTCGACGAAGCCGTGGCAGCGTTCAAGACGGCGTTGGCCGAGGGTCCCAAAGACGCGTCGGCCGAAATCAAATTCGCCTCGGCGCTGGCCGCCCTGGGACGAACCACGGAGGCGGCGGAACATTTTCGTCGGGCCCTGGCCCTCGATCCCGACAACGCGGTGGCCCGGAAAAACCTCGACTTGCTGATGGACAACGCCGATAGAGTTCCGATTCCGACGCCGGGCGACGAACCGCCTCGATAGCGTTACCGAGTTGCTCGGCAGAAGCGATCCTGGACGCGAGCTCGACGCCTCGTTGCTAAGGAGCGACTTGATAGGAAGGTCTGCCGATCGAGGCATCGATGCGCCGGATCAGAGCGAAATCCTGTTTGTAGGAGACTGGCACGAATCGGGTCGTCTGCGAGGCATCGAAGCGTTTTTGCAGCGACGTGCCGCGGCAATCGAAATCCAAGAACGCCTGACGGACTTTTTCGGCCAGCTCATCGCTCAGATCGTGGGCATAACCCATGGTTGCCGGCGGAAAGCGCTCCGATTCGTAGATCACGCGGAATTGCTCGGGTTTGATGGTGCCCGCGGCGAGAGCGAGCTGCAACATGTCGCTGGCGACGGGGGCCACTTCGTACTCGCCGCTGGCCACGCGTGCGATCGATTCCTCGTGTCCCAGGCTGAAACGCCAAGAGTAATCTCGTTGCGGCAGCATCTCGTGGTCTTGGAGCAGGGCCAACGCGGCCTTGCAACCCGAATTCGATCCCGGATCGGTAAACGTGATGACCTTCCCTTTCAGGTCTTCCAGCTTCTTGATGGAACTCCTGGCGGCGACGATAAACTGCATCTGCACGCCAAAGCTGCCATCGTCATGACCGAAGGTGCAGACGGGCACGAATCCCGCGGTGGTTACCGCCGTGGGCACGGCGCCAGAATTGAAGCCGGTAACGTGCAGCTTCCCTCCCGCAAGCGCCTCGAGCTGATCGGCAAGCGTGGTGAACGTCTTGGTCTCCACCGGCTTGCCCGTCACGCGCGACAAATGGGCGCAGAAATCCCTCCAATCCTTCAGCTCTTCTTCGGCCGTGAGTCCGGCGACGAAACTGAAAACCAACGCCTCGGGGGACTGGCGCTTTCCGGGATCGGCGGGAGCATCCGCTACGAGATCGTCATTGGCGTCGGTGAACTTCGCATCGAGTCCGCGCGGGCTGGCCGTTTTGAAGCGGAACTCTTCCAGAATCGATTGCTCGTTCTGCCGATCTGTCTCTTCGACGATGCGGTTGGCCACGACTTTCGCGGCTAGAGCGCAAAAGCTTCCCAGTACCATGACGGCCAGTGCGACCCGCACGAGAGAAAAGGGTCGCCGGGGCGACTCGGTCGATTGATGTTCCACAATGCGATCCCGCTGCAAGGGTGCCACGACCGGTCGGCTTTGTCGCGTCGACAAAACGCCGTCGGCGGATTGGGATTATCGATAGCGGACCATTGACGGGGTTCGGCCTTCAACGGTCCGTGGCCGTTTTTCCGGGCTCCCGTTGGTCGCCCTGCGGCCCATTCGAGCGGTTAAGCTCATTCTTCATAATATTTTACACATGGCAGGCTCACAACTCGGCGAAGGTTATTGTTTCGTTAGCCTTTTGCGAGGGCCGGTTCCAAGGCACTCCCAGCGGAATGCAGTGTGCAGTGTAACGATTGTACGGCCGCGAAACATGCAAGCCGCTCACATCGCATCGCTTGAGAGGATCGCATTCCTCCAGACGCGACGAAAAAACTCGCCACGCGGGAGGGGACCCACGGTGCGAGGAGAGCGGTGGCGGCATCATCGCGCCGCCTGCTGGGCCGGTGCGATGGATGCGCCGTTGACCGATGAGGCAAAAGTTGCCACTCGGCCAGATAAGAGTGCAAGTACACCTCAGGTCGTACCGCCGGTCAGCCGTCGAAGTCCGTGATTACACCAAGTTCTGTCGATCGTTAACTCGACAGAGCGACGCAAATCTTCCAAGCTGCGGTCTTCGGGTTCTACCAGACAGGACCCTACACGTCTTCGGCGTCAATCCTCCTCGAGCAGTTGGCGAATCGACGCCCTTGCCTGCCGATCGGGCGAGATGACCTCGCATCTGCCGGTCTCGTATTCGATCAAGACCACCGGCATTTCCAGGCTTATCTTGTGGAGCAGGTTTTTCTTATCGGGCTCCTTGGCAGCGCCCAGCCGGAGTTGATGGACCGTCGTGATCGATCTTCCAGCCAATTGGTCGCGGTTGAGAAGCAGCCCGAGCTTGTCGGGCCGGCATTCCTCACCCCCTTCGATCGAACCGAGCAACCAGGCACAGCGATAGCTGCGGCACGTCGCGGGTCGCGACTCGTAGATCGCACAGCGCCCACATTCATGCGGGCAAGGCTGATAGGGGGCTTTGTTCAATTCCCTCACCCCCATCACCGTGCAGCAGGCTGTGCACTCTCCGCAAATCCGATTTGCCGCGGTGCTGCCGGCTTCGGTCTCGCCGCAAACAGCATGGCGATCGATTGCGTCGTTGGCGTCAGACATGCGGCTTTCCCCCGGGAAGCTCGGCACCCATGCATGGCGCTTGGTGTTTCTCCCGAGCGCAGCGCAAAACGGCCCGTCGTCGGGTGTGATGATGCCCGGGAGGATAACACGCCAACCGCCGAGTTGCCAGCCGACACCATCCTGGATGACCTGCTCCAGGGCTGCGCCCGCCGGCCGTCGGTTGAAACATTTCCGTGCCGAGTGCGGGTGGCCTGACTCCGAGGCCACACACCGCCGGGCCCCGGAGTTCAACGAAGAAGCCGTGGCCGCTGGCAATCAGCCGTGCTAATCCCATCCGTGACTTACCTGATCAAGAAACCGCCAGGGCATCCTGTCCTCACGGTCAGGGATTGGTCAGGTTGGGCGCCCATACGCCGGGTCGCAACTTTGGTGACTGGCCAGAATTGGGAAAGGTCGATGCGACGCCCGCCCTGAGTTGTCGCGCTAGCTCGACGATGGTCTGGGCGTGATCGGGACGATCGGTCAGGTTCGTGAGCTCATGCGGGTCGGCATCGTGGTCGTAGAGCTCGCGGCCTTTTCGACCCTCGTCCCATTCCGTGTACCGCCAGCGTGGCGTTCGCAGGCTGTAGCCGAAAAAGCGGTTGGCTTCGCCGCCGCG
This sequence comes from Pirellulales bacterium, assembly GCA_035503215.1. Lineage (GTDB taxonomy): Bacteria > Planctomycetota > Planctomycetia > Pirellulales > PALSA-1355 > DATJTR01. The sequence goes on along the minus strand of DATJTR010000409.1, from coordinate 1,195 downwards.
AACGACCTGCGTGATGGCCCAACCGCGCCCGACGACCTGCGGATCCTTCAGCGCCGACACCAGGCTCTGTCCCTGGAGGTTGTCGGGCGTTTTCAGGCCGCAGAGTTCGGCCAGGGTCGGGAAGAGGTCAACCTGTGAGACGGGCGACTGGGCGACCCCGCCTGGTGCCGTAGTACCCGGCACGGCGATCAGCAGCGGTACGCGCGCGCTCTCCTCGAACAGGCTCATTTTTTGCCACAGGCCGTGTTCGCCCATGTGGTAGCCGTGGTCGCTGGTCAGGACAACGACTGTGTTGTCGGCGAGTCCCAACCGCTCGAGCGCGCCGAGGACGTGACCGACTTGCGCGTCCATGAAGCTGATGGCGGCCGAGTAGGCCTGCCGACATTGGCGGCGGAGGTCATCGGTCAGCTGATCCTGGTCCTTCTTGTAACTCGCCAGTGCAGCCGGCGGAATGTCGGCCTGGTCTTCCCGCACGCCCCCAACGACCGGCATCTGCGCTTCAGGATGGAGGTCGTAGTACGGCTTGGGCGCGACATAAGGCGTGTGGGGACGATAGAAGCCGACCCCGAGGAAGAACGGCTGATCCTGGCGACGCGCGCAACGCTCGAGAACCCAGATGGCATCGGCCGCGATCATGCCGTCGGTGTGATGTTCGTCGCTTTTCGGCGAGGCGTACCAGCTCAGCGTGCCTCCGAAATCGCCGGGAATCAGCGAGAAGATCCGTGGCTGTTCTTCCAGCCGATCGACGCCGGCCGGGTTCACTTGCAGTTCCCACGAACCCGGGTCGTCGTGGCCGTCGGTGCCGATCGAGTCAGGAACGTTGTAATGAAAGAGCTTGCCGATTCGCGCGGTGAAGTAGCCCGCCCGCCGGAACGCCTGCGGCATGCTGACTTGCGAGGGAATGGTTTGGCGAAAGATCTGACCATTGGCCAGGATGCCCGTGCTGTTGGGATACAAGCCAGTCAGGAACGAATTGCGGCTCGGGCCGCACAGCGGATAGGTGCAATAGGCACGGTCGAAGCGCACGCTGCGCGCTGCTAGCCGATCGATGTTCGGCGTTTTCGCCAGCGAGTCGTCGTAGCAGCCCAGCATGTTGTTGAGGTCGTCGGAGACGATGAACAAGACATTCGGACGACGGCCATCAGCCGCCGACAGCGCGGGGCAGGCCGCGGCGAGAACGAGGCACGCCAAGATC
>DATJTR010000408.1:0-9262 GCA_035503215.1 Pirellulales bacterium | reverse complement strand
GGTTCCCGCCCGACGTCACGAGCCCCTCGGGGCCGTATAGTCCCTTGACGAGCGAGGCGTTGACCACCGCCCCTGCGGTGGTGTACTCGCCAATCGTGCCACCGCCGATCACGCTAGAAAGGCTCTCGGCGACAAACAAGTCCCCGCCCGACACCGCGATGCCCGCCGGATTGTTCAGCCCAGTGACGAGAGAGGCGTTGACCGTCGTTCCGGAGGTGGTGTACTCGCCGATCGTGCCATTGTCTCCACTGGTGACAAACAGATTCCCACCGGACAGCGCAATGCCTATCGGGTCGCTCAATCCAGTGATGAGCGAGGCGTTCACCACGGTGCCGGAGGTGGTGTATTCGCCGAGCGTGCCACTGGCGGCATTGGCGATGAATAAATCCCCGCCTGAAACGACGATGCCCGTTGGGTCGCTGAGTCCGGTGATGAGCGCGACGTTGACCGCCGACCCCGAAGTGGTGTATTCGCCGATTTCATCCGTGCTGCCGTTGGTGACGAAGAGATCGCTCCCGGAGATCGCGATGCCCCACGGGGTATTCAATCCCGTGACGAGAGAGGAGTTGACCGTTGCCGCCGCCGGCTCGCTCACCGTGGCTGTGTTCGACAAGGTTCCAGTAGCCGTCGAGCTGATGGTGGCGCTGATCGTGTAGGTGACCGTGCTGCCGGCGGGGAAGTTCACCGCAGTGTCGTCGACGCTACCCGATCCGCTCGCCGTGTACCCCGTGGCGCCTCCGGTTTGAGTGGCCGTGTACGTGGCGCCCGTCAGCGAGCTGGGTAAGCTGTCGGCGACCGTAGCCCCCGTCACGGCGCTGGTACCTGCATTGGTAACGACGACGGTGTATTTAATCGCCTGGCCGGGGGCCGCACTGCCCGTCGCGCCGGAGACACTCGATCCACCCACGCTGTCGGTGGTTTGGACCGTCAGCGACAGCATTCGGCGACCTTCGAGCGATTCGAACTTAAGCGACCGCGATGTCGCCGCGGAGATCCGGCGGCGAGCCAGGGCTAGGCGTTGTTGGCTGCGTAATGAACGAAAGAGCCAGTTATTCATGGCGACGGTCCCCTCCGCGGGCTCGGGCAATAGTTGGCCGAAAAACAAGGATATTAGTGCGCAACCAAATTCCCCTGTCTACCGGGACCACGCAACCCCCCTGATCGGCCCCCTTATGCAGTAATCTTCTGCAATAATAAGGCCGTCTCCGCGATGCAGCTCCACTTGTAGCCAATCATCTACTGCGCTTTACTTCTGGTCATGCCTGGATGCCGCACAAAACGTCGCGGCGCTTCGAATGCCGCCTGGAGGCTCAAGCCGTCTCGAATGAAATACAAGTTCCGCGAGGCCCGCGCGATTGAGGCGGCGTTGGCGGCCTGCCTGTTGACCGCCTGTGCGGTTTCCAAGATCCATGCGGGAACCACCGCGGTTACCACGCTGGTACGCGATGGCACCGCACGATGCGTGATCGTGGTGCCGGCCGGGAAGCAGCCGATTATCCAGCCGGCGGCCGAAGACCTGCAGTATCACCTACGGAAGATGAGTGGTGCGGAAGTCGCAATCGTCGAAGGATCTGCCCCGGCGGATACGACGGCCATTCTCTTGGGGGTAGCTCCGACCGGAGCGAGCGCCGAATTGACGGCGGAACAGGTTCAGGCCACTTGGCCCGATGGCTACTTGGTTTCTGGCAGCGACCGAGCAGTGGCGCTGCTGGCCGCGCGGCCGGAAGGCGTTCGCAACGCAGTTTACGGGCTGTTGGAAGACTATCTGGGCTGCCGGTGGTTTACCCCCGGCGAAATCGGCGAGTCGATTCCAAACCGCACGACGATCGAAGTGAAGCTGCCCTCGAAGCTGACTGCGGTGAAACCCAGTTATGAGCTGCGCGGCCCATGGTACAACGCCCATGCCCTCTCCTCAGACGGTGATCAGAAGCTGGATGCTGCGGCGATCGCGAAGTGGGGCCTGCGCAATCGCGGCGGAGGGCTGCGCGGATCGGTGAAGCAGGATTGGGCCACCATCTTTCCCAAAGAACTCCAAGAGAAGGAGCCCGGCCTTCAGGCGATGATCGGCGGGAAGCGGACCCCTCGCGGAGCCGAGGGACAGGTGTGCATGTCGTATCCGAGGGCGACGGCGATTGCCCTGGATTATTTCACCCACATTTTCACCGCTTACCCGCAGTTCGATTTCTTTACCTTTTCGCCCAACGACAACAACAACTACTGCCAGTGTCCCGAATGCATGGCGATGGGCAAAAACGCTGCGGAGCGCGTGCTGCGGTTCTCGAACGCTGTGGCCGAAGGCGTAAATGCCAAGTTCCCCGGCAAGGGGATCACTCTTTTGCCTTACGCCGTCACGATCGATCCGCCGACCGGTGACATTCGAGGGGCCGCCAACCTCTATCCGCTAATTTGCTCTTTCAACATGGAGCAGGTGAAACCAAAGACCGACGAGAACCCGTCATGCACGACGTACCGCGGGCGAGTGGCGGGCTGGATGAAGATCCTGCCGCGAGCCTGGAGCTACGATTACATCGGCTGGTATCCGGGACCGTGGCCATTGTTCAAGAAGCTGGAGGCGGAGCAGCACTGGTACCAAAGTCTGGGATTCTCCGGAACGATGCCCGAGTATCTCGACCGCAACATGGGCACCGACGTCCACATGTGGTTGTCGTGGAAGCTGGCCTGGGACAAGCGGGCGCGGGTGGACAAGCTGCTGGTGAACTTCTACCCCCGCTACTATGGCCCGGCCGCCCCGGCAATGCGGAGCATTTACGAAGCCTTTGAGCGGCAGATGCTGAGCGTGGGCGGCACGGGGGTAACGCGCGACGTGGCTCGGCTGTACCCAGTCGAGCTGGTGGATGAAAGCCTGGCTCGCATGGCCCGGGCCAAGCAGTCCGCGAAGGACGAAACCATTACGGCGAGGATCGAGCGCGACGAGAATTGCCTGAAGCTTTTGCGACTCTTCCTCGACGCCGTGGGCTTCGGCGAAACATACCGCAAAAGCGGAAGCCCCAGCGACAAGGCCCGCGTCGTCGAAGCCAGCGAGGGATATCTGCGACTGGCCGATGGCCTCCGGGGCACGCTGACGGTGGGGGGGACCGGTCGCATGGTCGTCAAGTCGGCGCTCGATGCGGCCAACGATCCCGGCACGGTTTTCGGTAAGCCCGGCCCATTCAGCTACCAAGACTACCTCGATGACGGCGGAAAGGTGTTCCTCGACGCCAAGAGCCGCCGCGGCTTCACGATCGGTGTGTACGGCCTGTACCTCAAAGCGACCACGACGGGTGAAGTGGTTTACGACATCCGAACCGGCGCAGGACTGAAGTTCAAGGACGCCCGGCTATTCCGCATGTACATGTCTTTGCCGGCGGGCGGCCACAACAGCGTGGAGATCTCCACCAATGGCGGCCAGAGTTGGGCCGTGGCCTACCGCGACGTTGCCATGTCCGGCGACGAACCCCAGTACGATTTGACCCAGCACATTGCCGGCACGACAAATTTCTTGCTGAAATTGCGTGTCGAGGCCGGTCGCCAGGATGGCCTGGCGATCGACAACTGGGGAATCCGTGGCGATGTGGAATAGCAGGCCGAAAACCCCGCGAAAAAGGGCCAAAGGAAGCGCTCCTTTAGGACACCTCCGTGTCGCTCAACAGTCGTCCACTTTTTGCTCGCCCGACGTTCACGAATCCGATGTCTGCTATTTCTTCTTGTCGGTGATGAAGACGTCCCTTTTCGGGAAATCCTTGAACACCGACGCTGGCTTGCCGAAGTTGGTGGCCAGGATATCGACCGGGTTCCCCGCGATCCACTCCGTGAGGTCGATATCCTCGTAAATGCCGGAGTTGAACCCGATGAGCACGCGGCATTTACCGTCGCCCACGTTTTCGATCGAATGCCCGTAGCCTTGCGGCATGTAGCCGACGTCTCCCTGTTTTAACGTCTCGGTGCGAAATCGTCCGTGCGAGCCGAACATGGTCATGCTCATCTTGCCTTCCAGCACGTACTGCCACTCGTCGGCACTGGGATGCCAGTGCAGTTCCCGCAGGGCGCCTGGATCCAGTTCGAGGACGGCGCCTGTCATGGTCGTGGAGATTGGAAACCTGGTCGAATCGACCAGCCACAAGCGCCCGCCCCGATTGTCGACGAACGGGTCATTCTTGAGCAGTTGCCATTTGTGCGTCAGCCGAGAATGAGGCTCAGGCCCAAGTGTGTCGGCCGCCGGCATGGGTGGAATTGCTCCCTTGGCGAAGTACACTTCCTCTTTCGGAAAGCCGTCGAAGGTCGATTCTGGCAGGCCGAAATTCTTCGCCAATAACGCCTTGGAAGCGTGCCCCATCCAATCGGTGATGCTGAATGTGCCGAATTCCGAGAAGTAACCATTGTCGAATATCAGGATGAAGTGGCACGGCTCGTTGCCCAGGCACTCCAGCACGTGACCGTGACCGCGCGGGAAATACCACACGTCCCCCGGCTCAAAGTCGTTGGTTTCCGCGACCCCACCGGGGCCGACCACGGTCGTCCGGACTCGCCCTTTGTTCACGAATGCCCATTCGGCCGCGGTGGCATGCCAATGCAGCTCGCGCATTACTCCGGGCTCCAGTTCCATGGAGACCCCGGCGATTCCCTTGGAAATGGGGAACTGCTCGACGGTCGCTTCGCGGGCCGTGCTTTTGCCCATTACCTTGGCCTTGGATTTCTCCAGGGCGAACTTGAAGTTCGGCAATTCCTTGCCGGAGAACAGAGGGTCGGGCACGTTGTTCATGAAGCTCGGATTTCCGGCGTCGGCACTGCGAGTCGAAGTCAATGCCGCCGTCACGCCGGCCGCAAACGCGGCCGCCCCCTGCAGCAGGTCTCGTCGCCTGATTTCAGACATCGGATCTCCCTTCACGGTTGTGAGAAAACAGGCCGGCACGAATGCCACGCGAACGCAGCGGCCTCTTGCCTGTGTCCCTGCGGCCAATTGAGAAAAGTGTGATTGGGTGCAGCCCATGGATATCAGGCGGTTTTCGATCTGCGCAGTATACAGCCGAGATCAGATGTCTCCTTGGAGCGGATGGGCAGATTTCCAGCAGTTTCGCCAACCTTGCATCGACCTCTTTGTTGTTTGTCTAAATGCTCCCGCACAACAAAAACGTGATCATCCTGAAGATGACCGTGGTCGCGTGACCGTCGCTCCCGCCTTTCAGACGCCGATCGGCTTCGAGACCTTCGATTCGCCGTTCGCTTCCGTGTGCTTTAAAAAACCGTTCGAAGCAGGTTCCGGGTTCTTGGCTCGGTCTGGTTCGGTGGTTTCGGCCGTCCGTGGCGGGGCAACGGAATCGAGATCGAGCATGAAAGAGATGTCGGCCAAGAGCCGCAGCGCACGATGACCTTTTTCGTCAGCGGATAGAATCCAGCGCATCGCGGACTCGTCGGTCCAACCTCGTGCGACATCGGTTCGCAGCTTGAGCCGCCTGTAGGTCAGGAGCCATTTTTTTTCATTCCTCTGGCGGGTCAGTTTCCGCAAAAGTCGCAGAGGCCCGACCTGTTTCTTATCGAGCCGGCACAAATACCCATCCGCGAGCCGAAAAACCGTCTTGTGAAAGTGGGAAGCCTTCGCATCTGCGACGAGCCCGAGAGAGCGGCTGTGTGCTTTCGTAGTGCGGATTTCAAGCACATACAGCACCTTTCCTAACGGCTGCAGCCAGGGGGGAAGCTTCGCGATGAGCCCGGGGATTCGCTCGAAGGCCCACGGGCTGCGCTCCTCATCCTGCCACTCGTGTTCGTCTACGACGCCCGTGTGGAGAATCAGGGACCGCAGCAACGGGGCGGTTTCGAGGGTGATGCTCCTGGCCGATGGATGCCCTTCCAGGACGTCTCTTCCCAGGCGTATTTCAATCATTCGGCCGAGAATCCCCAGGAAGATTGGCAGGTCGATCTCGGGGCTCGGCCGTGATCGTTTTATTTCGGCCTGAGGCGCTCCGGCCGTGTTGAACCGAATTCGCGTTCTGAGATAGCGGAGCGCGCGACGCTTGGTGGACTGGACGAGAACCGTCTTCAACGATCGATAGCCGAGGACCACGAATCCAAAGGCAATCGCGCAGGCCAGGGCCACCAGCGTGGTGTAGAACTTCGTCCCCAGTGCCTCGGTAATGTTACTGATCGCGCGGGCTTGAACGTCGGCGTCGGTGGTCATGATCCGATTTGCCATTGCCATGGCCCGGCCAATCCCGATCGCGGTCCCGAAAAAGCCGATGGAAGGAAGAAGCCAGCCGACGAACTCGTAGAATCGCTCGCCTGCCTCGCGGTCCTTCAACCACACATCCGCCGCCTGTTGCACGCTGCTCGCGGTTTCCTCGTAGGTCTTGCCGCTCTCGACCGCCAGAAACATATGGCGCAGCAGTTGTGGAAAGAGGTCGCCGAGTCTTCTACCGGAGGTGAGGATTTGGCGAAATACCGGATCGCGCGCCGACGACCGATACCCGATCCAGATTTCAGACCACCAGACCTGGTACGCGTCGTAGCGTGGCCCAGGCCGGGTCGTGGCAATCCAGTACGACAGTTGTGGAACCATCTCCAGCAGAATTCCCTGCACCACCAGAGTGAGCAGGCCCCAGAAGAAGACGCAGAACGTGACCAGTTGAATCGGCCCTCGGATGATCGCTCGCAATTGCATCCAAGTGACTTGAAGATCGAAGGGGCGTTTGCCGCTGCTGCGGCTCTCAATGGCTTTTCCGACGCCCTCTTGAACGCCCGAAAACATCTTTTTGAAAACGTACTCGCGCACCGTGAGGATGTTCGGGTGGTCATACAGAGTCGGTTCGACCCGGTCCGGCACGTCCGGCCGAGAGGAGGATTCCGCGAGTGTGAAAGCGATCAGCATCTGGGCATAGCGAAGATCGATCGCGTCCGCCTTTGGGCGATACACCCGGTCGATCTCGCCGGAGATCACTGTCGCCAGCTCGTGCGGAGATGGTTCCTGATAGGTTGTGCCGAGCCTTCGCACCAAGGAGGCGTCGGCGCCTGGATCTCTCCTTAGAATCTCGGGAATTGCCTCGGCGTATTTATCAACGACGAGTTTCTCAAGAATATTTGGCAGCCGAGCTTCGTTTTCGAGTTGCTCCTGGGTCGGGTCATAGGCTCCCTGGGGCAGCGGATCCGGCCCCCAGGGATTGGCAAGAAACTTGAGTACACGGGGCTTTACCGCGAACTGATCGCGCTGGCAATCGAACAGGCATTGCAGGTCGAGCACATCCTGCGACGCGAGTTTCGCACCGTCCGGGTCGAGAAACAGGAAGGCAAGCGCTTGGAAGTAGGGGTCGAGCGAGGTGGTGTCGTCGACTTGAAACCGCCGTCGCCATTGGGCGGTTTCCAAATCGTGGTTTTTCTGGTCGGCTTGCGACTTGCTCTCGTCGGCCTCGCCGCCGGCTTTCAGTCTTTCGCCCCGCCGCCGGTACTCTCGTAACTTTTCCGCAATCTCACCAGGGGCTATCGCGGGCGCTCCGTCCACCGGCTTCAACAGGGGAACGATGGCCTTCCAGGCGAACGATTTCTCAGCTTGCTTCCAACTGCTCATCCCGACGACGAGGGGGATGGCTTCGCCGACGGGTAGCCCGCTCTTTTTGGAGCTCCGAACTGCCCAAGCGGGTGGTGGCGGATCCTCCTCACTCGGGCGGTAGGCCGAAATCCGACGGGCGAGGTCCGCGGTCCTATCGTAAAGTCGCCCGGCCGCTCGCTCCCGGACGTCCTGAATCGTATCGACCACATCCTTGGCTACCAGATCCCGTAGCGCGTGGTCGGCCAGATTGACGCACGTGCACGCAAGAATGACCGCGGCGATCAACACCGCAATCCGAAAAGTGCGCATCGAATAGAACCAGGTTGACCCCCAGAGCCTTTCCCAAATGGGTGATTCCCCCTTCACTCGAGCAAACGCGCGCAGGACGACCAAGGCAAGAATGACAAGGCCGGTGAAGTAGACAAAGGGGCCCGCATGACTCCAAAGAAACGCGAGAGTGGCGGCGACGGTGTAGATCATGATTCACCCGCGGTGTCCACAAGGATGTCCGTCGTCGATCCCGCAGGAGCGATCGGCGGCAAGGGACCACGTTTTGTCTCGACCTGAATGAGTTCGGCAGTCGCATTCGCGGTGCAACAATTGACGTGCCATGTGCCGGCACGCAGGGGCGCAGCGTAAAACACGCTTTCGTACGAGGTGCCGCCGATGACTTCCTTTGGCGTCGGGGCCTGCCGAAACGTCCAATCGCAAGGCGTCTCCCCTGCAATCAACTCGCATCGGCAGGACGCGTCCTCGGCTTGGGCCCTCCAGGAAACCGTGACGAGAACGTAGTCATTTGCCAGGCGATATTCGGTTCGACCCACGGTGATCGAAAGGATCAGGGTCAGAATGGTCGTGACGCCAAGCAAGGAAAAGATCAGGTCCAAGAAGGTGAGGGTGGTGTTGGCTAGCTTCATTTGATTCTCAATCTGGCGTCACTCGTCTTTTTTTGAGCAGGAGACTATACAGTGCCGCCTCATGGATTCTCCGCTCGCCTTTCGATGCGGGGAGACAACTCCACGCGGGCGACGTCTTCCGCGCTGCGAAGTTCGATCTCCATGATCGGGACAGGGCGCTCGAGGTCGCTTGCGTCGAGTTGTACGACGCCATTGTATCTCGGCGACCGGGCGACATCCCGCTTCCCGCCATCGGGCCAGATCTCGTCCCCCCAGGCGACGCCGAGGTCGATTTCCATTTGGTTGCGCTGGCTAAAGAGGAGCCGATACTCCTGGCGCAGGAACTGCAGCAAGGGATCCGACCGGCCCTTAGCCAGCGTGTCGTGGATGATCGTGGCGTTGGGATGATCGGCAGGATCGATCGAAGGCTTGTACTCCAAGATTCCTCGCCAGCGAATGAGTTCGCTCACGCTTAGCCAATACTCCTCGCTGCTCTCCCAGGTGGTGTGAAGTGGAATTCCGCCAACGTTGGCCCAACTCGCCGCCAAGGCTTTCCAACCACTACCTGGCTGGCCCAGGCGACTCTCATTGTCGGCCTCGATGCCTAGCAGGAGGGCATGCTGTTTGAAGTTATCGGGATCGACCGTCTCGATCGGCTCGAGTGGCAGGTCGCGAAGCCGTTGCAACACGGCTGCAATTTCGGCGTCGATCGTCCGTTTCTCTGCTGCGATGCTCTCGAATTCAGCCGAGCCATTCTGCTTGTCGCGCAACGCGATCTCGACGAGGCCGGCGCGGAAACAGAGTTGGCGGTATTCGACGTAACTCGCGAGAC
>DATJTR010000407.1:0-3363 GCA_035503215.1 Pirellulales bacterium | reverse complement strand
TTATCATCAGGTTGGCACATCGTGGCTGATGACGTTTCGCACCGCCTCGTCCGCGCTATTGCGCTGGGCCCGCAAATCGGTCGATCACTATATGAACGTCGACACGATCAACTACGCCGACAAGGCGCATCCCTTGAAGGGACACAAGACCGCCGGCTGCATGTATCACTGCAAGGGACTTACCCACTGGGGAAGCGAAGCCTACGGCATGGTGGGGCGCGACAGCCACGCCGATCCCTGGGGACATTGGGTCGATCCCGACGCACTGATTTGGAGCTGGTACATCGATGGCAATGCCCGGGCGAAAGACGTTTACGACATCTGGGCCGAAGCGATTCGCGAGTACGGTTTGCCGCAGGAAAGCACCCGCCGCGACGTCAACACCAGCCTGGCGATCGCCCTGACCTATTATCAGGCCAGTTGGGATCCGGCGGTCCTGCCATTCATCAACATCATGGGACATGCCCTGCGATGGAACGAACCGCTGGAAAAGCAGAATCCTGGTCCGCTTTGGCATCCGCTGTGGATCAATCGCTATTTCGAGCAAACGCGTGACCCGGATTATCCCGAGTTCATTCTCAAATACGCCCGCCTGCCGCAGATGGGCGATACTTGGACCCTGCCGCTGGCCGCCCTGGCGTTCGACCTGTCAGGCGACGCGAGTTACCTGACGCAGCACCTGGCAAGGCTCGATCAGTTTCCCCGGCTGTTCTATCGGGCCAAAAGCGATCCCTACGACTGGTATGGGGTTGGTCCCGGCCCGCTCGGCTCGGAGTGGGCCTACATGAGCTGGCCCACCTACGCCGCCACGCTCCCCAAGGCCGCGATCACCAGCCTCGAACCTCCGCCCGACGAAGTCGTCGGCCAGGTGCCGCTGGCGCTGGTCGAAGGGACCGATCTCAAATCGCCTCCCAGCGCGCTGCTTTTGGCCCTCAAAACCAAAGACGGTCCCTTTGACTTGAAAATCGATGCCTCGAGCCTGGGGGGCGATCTGGCTGCGACCAACGTTCGCGTCACCTCTCCTGGCGGCAAGCTGATTCGCGAGATCGCGATCCCCCGCAGCGGCGGCGGTTATCACAACACCGAAGCGCTCGCGGCCGACGGCGAAACCGGCATGTATCTCATCGAATTCCGTTGCCGCGAGGCGGCCATCAAGCTGCCCATTACCAACCTCGATGCCGAAGCAATTCTTTGGCCGAAAGATCGTCGCGTTACTGGCCGGTCGTTGGTGGGCGAATTGCTGCTGGCCGAAAGCAAAAGCGCCATCGAATTGAAAATCGAATCCACCAGCGACCTGACGCCGCTGAACTACCGCATCGCCGCAGCAGACGGTAAGGTCGTCGCCGAGGGAAGTCTGTTCAAGGCCCGCGAAAAACCCGTGGCGCGGGTGACGCTCGATCCCGACCGCCATCCCCTGCCCTGGCGATTGGAAGTCGTGGGGCTTTCCGCGCTTTCCTGGCGCGGACAGGGGACCATCATTTGGGCCGAAACCCGCAATGGCCTGGATCGTATGCTGGCAGGTTTCGAGCGATTCCCGCGTCCCGGCGACCCAAATCGGAAATAACCCCTTCCCTGCCCCGCCCCCCTGCCCGATCGAGCTTGCTGATTGGCCGGCGGGCGGCGATGATCAACCGTCGATGGGAAGTTGGCTCGGTTAACGGGATACCCTGCGAGACAGCGGCTGGAAGCGATGATGGATTTTCAAGTTCACCTCCCCGTCTTTCGCGGGCCGCTCGATCTGCTGCTCTATCTCGTGCGCAAGCACGAGGTCGAAATCGTCGATATTCCGATCGCCCCGATCGCCGATCAATTCATCGAGTACCTGGCCGTCTTGGAGCAGCTCGATCTCGGCACGGTCGGGGAATTCGTCGAAATGGCCAGCACGCTGTTGGAAATCAAGAGCCGGCTGGTCTTGCCCCATGGTGACGAGGAAGAATCGGCGCTGGCCGATCCGCGCGAGGAGCTGGTCCACCGGCTGTTGGAGTACAAAAAGTACAAGGATGCGGCCAGCATGCTCGAAGAACGCGGTCGCGGTTGGAAGGACCATTTCTCCCGGGCGGCCGACGATCTTCCCCCCCGCGAGCGCGACCTGGCCGCGGAAGAAATCCGCGAAGTCGAACTATGGGACCTGGTGAGCGCCTTCGGCCGCATCGTCCGCGACAGCCAGGCCGCCCGGCCGTCGAACATCGTCTACGACGACACGCCGATCCACGTCTACATGGCCGAGATCCAAGCCCGACTGCTCCAGCAGGGACAGCTCACGTTTCGCGAGCTCTTTCAGCCAGGCATGCACCGCTCGGCGCTGGTGGGCATTTTCTTGGCCGTGCTGGAATTGGTCCGCCACAACCGTGTGCGAACCGAACAGAACGATCTATTTGGCGAACTCTGGATTCTTCCGGGTCAGGCCGCCGCAGCCCCCTTGGACGCCGCCGAAATCGATAACTACGATCACGGCCAGACCCGGTCCGCCAGAACCGACCACAACTCTCCCGGTCGCGCGAATCGTGACCTTTCGGACTAAACCGCTGGCCGGTCGGTCGGTTTATGCGGAATCATGCCCGCGCGGATCGGTCTCGCGGATGATCTGATTGATGCCGGTCTGATTGAAGCCCTTGTAACCGTCGTTGCGTTCCAGGATTTCCAGGTGCGAGCCCAGGGCGCCTTCGGCCGCAAAGCGCTCGGCCTGCTCGGCGGTGATCAAACCCTTTGCCCGCGCGGTGTCGAGCCGATTCTGCGCGACTGGCCACACCTCGGCCTTCGTGAAGGCTTGCCGCAGGTGGGAAAAATCGGTGAAGGGTTGCATCGATTCGATGCCGGCCTGGCGCAGTTGGTCGCGGACCAGGTCGAAATCGAAGCGACATTCCAAGTGGTGCATGCCGGCTTCGAGAAATGCTTCGCCGTGCAATTCGCACCACAATCCGACGGTCCCAAGTTGATCGCGGACTGGCATCGGCTGATGGGCGAAATCGCCGGCGACTTCCTCAGGCGAGAGATCGACGTCGGCAAAGATCACGATGCCGGCATTCGGCTGCTCGAGCACCTGAGCCCCCCAGCCCGCCTCACGACCGCCGTAAAAGCGTTCGCGGCATTCGCAACCGAGCTGCTCGAAGACGCTGATCAAGCGCGAAAAGTAACGACGGCTGGAGCGGTAGGTGTGATGATCGTGGTTGGCCCAGCCCAAACCCAGCCGGTCCTGCCGGGCCCTTTGCACCTGGCCGGCCCGATTCCGCCGCTGCCAGTATTGGCGTTCGGCAGCGAAAAACAGATCGCAGGTCCGATCGACGCCCAAATCGTCGACCGCCTCGCCGATCAGTTCGTGCGCGTGGGCAAATCCGTGTTCGGCATGCTGAAAATGACGAGCGC
>DATJTR010000406.1:0-7967 GCA_035503215.1 Pirellulales bacterium | reverse complement strand
GGCCCCCAAAATGCCTAACATTCCCTCTCAAGCTCGTGACGCCTTTCAAGCCACACTTGACCCACTCGGCAACCGGTCTCTCACCCTCGACGACGTCGACGAGTTGCTCGCTGTTTCCGACCGCGTTGCATGGGGCGTCTCGGAGTTGTCGACCCGTCAACTGGCGAATCGGCTGGTGAAGGCGAAGCTGCTCTCGGAACTTCGCCTCGAGTTTCCCAACAGAAACGTCGTCCGATACGTGCATGGCAGCCCGTCCGCCTACGAGGTGGCTCAGAGCATCAACCGCGCCGGTTACCTGAGCCATTTTACAGCCATACATCTCCACCAGCTAACCGACCAGATTCCTAAGGTTGTCTACCTCAACGTCGAGCAACAGATGTCGGCAGGTGGCGGCGAGTTGCGGCAGGACGCGATCGACCGCACGTTCAAACGTCCTTGCCGGGTGTCGCACAACGCCGCCACGTTCGACGGCCTGCGAATCGTCGTCTTGAACGGCGGCAACACCGGGTGCCTTGGCGTGCAAAGCTTGACTGCCAACAACGGCGTGGCATTAAGGGTGACGGGCATCGAGCGTACGTTGATCGATGCTGTCGTCCGACCGATTTACTCCGGGGGCGTCTTCCAGGTCGCGGGGGCCTATCGCGCCGCGCGCGGCCGGGTATCGGCGGAGGCGCTCGTACAAATGTTGCGCACGCTGAATTACACCTACCCGTACCACCAGGCTATTGGGTTTTTCCTCGAACGGGCAGATTTCCCCGCCGCCGACGTTGAATTGCTCCGAGCCTTTCCGATGGAGTTTGACTTCTATCTCGACTATGCAATGCGGCAGACGGAATACAACGGCCGTTGGCGGCTATACGTTCCAAAGGGATTCTAGGTGCTTGCATTCGCGCACCAAATAGTCCACGTAAAAATCAAAGTCGTAAAGCTCGGCGTCGCTCCTGACCGTGGCCTGGACGGACGTGAAGTCGGCGCGGTGGTCCTCCCTGTGACCCGAAATCTGCGCGATGAGGTGCAGCGGCACTCGCTTGCTCGCGAACACCTTCAAACCAATTGGCGGAAGGCCTCGTTGTCGAAATTGATCAAGAAAGCTTCCCGCAGTGTGTAGATATCGAGGAAATCGCGGGCCCGGCCGCCAACGCGGTTCCGGTGGACGATCGCATTGTATTCCGGCATCTGCTGGCAAATCGCACGCAATTTTTCGGCAATCGCAAGTTCGGGCGAATATCCAGTGATTTGCTGACCGGAGATTGGAAATGACTGCGTGTCGCCGCAGAACTCGAACTTGCTAATATCGATGCGAAAAACCGTCGAGCCGTCGATCGCGAGCGGGGTGGCATTCCTGCGAAGCGTTTCGAGATCACCCTGTAGGCGTTGATAGACCGAGTCTTCTGCCAACTTAAACCGAATCTGGTAGCCACCCCAGAACTCCTTAATGTCGTCCGATAATCCCGGCGGTCGCTCCTCCAACGTAACGTCGAATACTCGCATCCCGTCGGGGGCAAAAGCTTCGGACAGGACTACGTCGCACTCCCTTCGGATTTCCTCAGTCTCTGCAAAATCTCCCTCGATCGAGAAGTCCAAGTCGACCGAGGCTCGCGTGCCAATCTGAAACCCAAGGGCAAGCAGGTTGCCACCCTTGAGCACCAATACATTTCGAAGCGTTGGATTGGAAAAGAGCGCGACAAGCGTTCGCCGCTTCACAGCATCAAAGAACTTAGGATCCATCTCAAAAGCCCACGGGTTGTTGCGGCGCTAAATCTGGGGGGGGCTAGCCCCGTGACGCCTGCGACGTTCCCGACCGTCCGACAACGTCAATTCTGCAGTCAGGCGAGTTTAGCATCGCTGCACGAGCCGGATTAGTTCCGGAGCAATCGCGGAGGGCCGTTTCGATTTGACGAATTCGAGGGCGTCATCCGCCTCCAGCCCCATGCTCTTCTTTAGGTATGCCGCCACTACCGCGATGCTGCGGCTGCGCCCGGCTCGGCAATGAACGACGACGCGACGGTGATCCTTCAGTAGCGATTCGAGCGCTGCAACGGCCCGCTTGAAAAGGGCCAGGTCGTTGGGACCGTCCACCAGGTGTACTACCTCGATCCGCCGCAGGCCACGGACGCCAGCCGCGTCGCCTCTAAGCTCTTGATCCAAGCAAAGAACCGCTTCAACTTTGTTTTGGGATAGCAGCTCTCGCTGGTGGGCGGAGAAAAAGTTGGTGATCGCGATCTCGCCGTTGATCCATGTCACGTCGTCGGCCGGCGGCTCACTGCTCACTTGCTCGTTCCCTGTCTCAATTCACCGGCCGGCATGAGCGTGAACTATTTCGACCGCGAGCTGATCCGCCGGTCGATCGACGGCAAGCCGACGGAGCGCTAATTGGCCGGCTGCACATCCGCCTTCGCGGTTTGCGGCTCGGATGGCCGCGGCGCGGAGTCCGGCGGGCTGTCGCTGGTCTCGGCCTCGATGTAGCAGTCGAGCTGCTGGCCGACGAAGAATTGACGGTTTCCGGCGTGGAGTTCGTAGATGACCGGCAGGACGCGGGTGTCGACCCGCTCGGTGTTTTCGCCGGTGAGCGATTTCTTGGGCACGACATAGGGTTCGACGCGGACGAATTTCAGGTCGAACTGCTCCTTGGGCTGCCCCTTGAGCGTGGCCTTGGCCGGGGCGCCGGGCTGAAAGCGGGGAATGTCGTATTCGTCGACGTCGACCCGCACGTGCAGCCGGCCGACGTCGCCCACGACCACCAATGGCTGGCCCGGCGGAGCGCCGACGAACTCGCCGGGTCGCAGATTGACTTGCAGCACGACTCCTTCGGTCTGCGCGCAGATGGTCAGCCGCTCGATTTCGGTCTGGACCTGCTGGACCTGCGACTGGGCCTGTTCGACGGCGGTTTTGGAAACCAGCTTGTCGAACCGCCAGGCCCCTTGCTGCCGCATTTCCAGCTCGGCCTTGGCGTGGTCGTATTTGGCCTTGGCCACCTGGTAGGCCTGTTGCCGCGTGACGTACTCCATATGCGTGGAGAATTTCTGATCGTGCAGGTCCTTGATGCGGGCGAGCTGATCTTTTTGCTCGGTCATGTTGGCGTAGGCTTCGTCGAGCTGGGCCTGGCTCATGCGAACTTCCTCGGGCCGGGGCTGGTTTTCCAGCCGGTCGAGTTCGGCTTGGGCCGCCTCGACCGCCGATTTGCGGAATTTGAGATCGGCCTGCAATTGACGGTCGTCGAGGCGAAAGAGCTGGGTGCCGGGCTCGATCTTCATGCCGACCTTGGCAAACACCTCCACGACAACGCCGGGAACCGGGGAACCGATGGCGATGTTTTCGGCCGCTGCCTCGACCACACCCGGTCCCGCCACACTGGTGGCGTAGGGATTGTGCGACAGCTCGATGACCGGTTGCGCATCGGGGGTGAGCGGATCGCTGTGGACCATGTGGACCACCGAATACACGAGCAGTCCGACCGCGACCAGGGGCAACAAGATTCGGGTAGCCATGGCAAAACGAAACCTTTAGACGGAAATGTTCGGGGCTAAGGGGGCCGGATCGGCCGGTGCAAAGTGATAGGCGTCTTGAAAACCGGAGGCGGCGGTGGCGTTTACCTGCTGGCGATGGACTTCGGCGACGCGGCCGTCTTCCATCTGGGCGATGCGGTCGGCAAAGCCGAAGGTGCGGTTGTCGTGGGTCACGATGATCACGGCCCGATCGCCTTCCAAGGCCTCGGCGCGCAGCAGTTCCATGATCGCCCGACCGGTCTGGCCGTCGAGTGCCGACGTCGGCTCGTCGCAGACGAGCAACCGCGGATGATTGCAAAGCGCCCGGGCGATGGCCACGCGCTGCTGCTGGCCGCCCGAGAGCTTGGTGGGCAGAGCGTCGAGCAGTCGGCCGGTCATTCCCATCCGCTCCATTAGGGGCACGGCGACGCGCATCGCCTTGCGACGCGACCAGCCCGAGAGAAGCAGCGGCACGCAGACGTTTTCGGCGGCCGAGAGCGAGGGAAGCAGGTTGAACTGCTGGAACACGAAGCCGATATTCTGGCGGCGGAACTGCACCTTGCGGGCTTCGGAAAGCCCGGCGGGGCGCGTGCCGAGCACGACCATGTCGCCAGCCGTGGGATTGAGAATGCCGGCCAAGACCGAGAGGAGCGTGGTCTTGCCGCAACCGCTCGGCCCGACGAGCAGCGTCAGCTCGCCGGGATAGACGTCGAGATCGACGCCGCGCAGGGCCAGCACCTCGGAATTTCCCTCGCCGTATTTCTTCGTCACGCCGCGGCAGGAGACGGCGGGCGGCTTGCCCGACGCCCCGGCAACCGCGGTGCTGACCGAATTCGGCTGGATGGAGGGCTTCATTTACGATCCTTGGAACACGATGGCCGGTTCGAGCACCAGCACCTTGCGGGCAGAGACGACGCTGGAGAGCAAGGCGATCGCCATCACGGCGACGCCGGTGGCCGCCATGACCTGCCAGGGCATGTAGAAGGCGAGCTTCGATTGCGTATCGATGAAGTGGCCCGAGCCGACGGCCGCTCCGACGCCGAGGCAATAGCCGATCGAGGCGACGACGACGGCCTGCAGGACGATCATGAAAACGAGCGTCGCGTTGCTGGCTCCCATGGCCTTGAGGGTGCCGAACTGCTTCAGATTTTCGATGGTGAACAGGTAGAACGTTTGACCGGCGATGGCCATGCCGATGATGAAGCCCAAGGCGACGGTGATGCCAAAATTGGCCGGGATGCCGGTTTCACGCAAATAGAAGAGCATGGTCGTCCAGCAGAACTGGGCCCGGGTTTGGGCTTCGAGGCCGGTTTGCGACTTGATGCGGCGGCAAACGGCGGCCGAATCGTAGCCGGGGCTGGGTTGGCCGAGGATGAACGACATCACTTTGCGTTGCCGGGGAATGAACAGCGTCGATTGGCTGTAACGGGTGCAAATGACCGGCATGGTCTGAAACGTGCGGCGGGCCCGAAAAATGCCGACCACAGTGGCCTGATGATCGTTCATTTCGAAGGTGCGGCCCAGCGCCAACGGCTCGCCGGGCCAGAGCAGGTCGTAGCCGTCTTCGTCGATGAAGATGGCATCGGGACGGCGGAGATCGGCGATTTTGCCCATCACGATCTTGTCGGGCTGAGGCGCGCCGACTAGCGAGGCGTCGTCGAGGCCGATCAGGATGCACTGCTGGAATTTGCCGGTCCGCATGCGGGCCCGGGTGAGCCCCTTGAACAGCCGCACGGCCCAGCCCACCCCTTCGACGCCGCGAACGCGGTACAATTCGTTTTCGGAAATCGGTTTCACGTCGTCGACGAACCGCACGTTGGGATCCATCACCCAGATGTCGGCCCCACCGATGTCCTTGATCTGGCTGGTGGTGAGCAGCATCATGCCGCAAAAGATCGACGCCTGCTGCGAAATGAGCAGAGCGGCAAAGGCAACACCGAGGATGATGCCGATGTACTTTCCTCGGTTGCCGGTCAGCATCTTCAGAGCGACCCAGCTCATCTGACGAATTCCTCGGATCCGACGTCGGGACAAACGCCCAGCGCGGCGAGCATCATGCTCGTGACGTGCTCGGCGAGCGCTTGCGGATTGAGCGTGCCGTAGGCCTTGTCGCCCAGCAAGAGCCGCATGATCGGCTGCGAGAAGCGATAGAACAAACCTTGGCCCACGACGCTGAAGACCAACAAGGCCAGCCGTTCTTCCGACACCTCGCCCGGCACCAGTTCCTTGAGAATCGCGGCCAGGTACTCGAAGTGCGGACGAATGTATTCCTTGACGAGCGCTTCGCAGGCTACGTCGGGACTGGCCACCTCGCGCATCATGAGCTGCATGTGCCAGGGCTGGCGATCTTCGCCCAGCAGCCGTTCCATCATCGCGCCGACCCAACCGCGGAGGCGGTCTTCGGGGGCGGTGCCCGGCGGCCATTCGGCCATGGCCAGCTCTTCTTGCCGCGACGAATAGGCGTGGCTGACGGCCGCCAGGTACAGACGGCGTTTGTCGCCGAAGTGATAGTTGACGGCCGCGAGATTGACGTCGGCCAACTGACAGATTTCGCGGACCGTGCCGGCTTCAAAGCCTTTTTGAGCGAACACATTTCCCGCAGCTTCGAGAATACGCGCTTTGGTCGAATCCATGGCTGAGTGAACCAAGGGGGGTAAAACGGGGCGAGGCACACGGACGGCTAACAAGGCGGGCAGAAGTTTCAGACGATTGTATGAAACGACTGTACAACCAACAAGCCATTTTTTTCCTTGGCCCAACAATCGTTTCAATCGCTGCTAGCGGCCGTCCGGTGATGTCTCGCAACCGGCCACGGCGCCATGGGTTGCTGCCGGGGAGACGCCAGAGGATGATAGGGAGTGGACGACATGGACCGTCGCCAGAGAAGGTGGGGACGGTGTTTTTTTCCGGTCCTGCGGTCAGCGGTGCGCGCTGCGGAGAAGTCAGGAGCGCATTAGGCCGCTAGCGAACGACCGTAGGGAAAAAGGCTGTTCCTGATCGCAGACGTCCAGGCCCCTTGTCGTCAAATCTGCTGATGTTCTCGCTGTTGCGCTACGGCTTGTCAGCCACTCATCTTCGCCGCACGCTCACGTCGTTGGCCGCGTCGTCGGGCATGCACGCGCTGCTATTGGCGACGTTGGCCGTGGTGGTGGTGAAGGCGCATCACGCCGCGGATCATCAGCCGCCGCATAACGCGAACCTGGTGCTTCCCGCCGGATCGGGGGGAAACGACGGGCCGGCGATCGATGGCTCGCTGGAAAACGCCACGGCTCCGCAGTCGAGCGGACGAAACTCTGCGACCGGCGCGCCGCCGACGGTCGCTAGCGGACGCTTGCTGCTGCCTTCGGCGGCCCACGTGGAATTCGACCCCAGCGGACTGTTGCCCAGCGCGCCCGAGCGCATCGAGCCGTTGGCGGTCGAGCACGAAATGCAGCTCGACGCACCGGCCATGGGTGGTCCAGCGGCAGCCAAAGCGGGGGCTGGGCTTGGCCAAGGAGGCGCCGGCGGCGCGGGAGGAATGGGCAGCGGAAGCTCGTTCTTCGGACTCGAAGCGGCGGGAAACAAAGTCGTGTTCGTCGTCGACATTTCGGGTAGCATGAGTGGACGGCGATTCTTCCGAGCGCGAAACGAGCTCCGGCAATCGATCGAGAGTTTGCGGGAGACCCAGCAATTCTTCGTCATTTTTTTCAACGGCGAAGCCTTGCCCATGCCGGCCGAAAAGCTACTTCCCGCTACGCGGGAGAACGTCAGTCAGACGGTCGAATGGCTGAAATACGTCGAGTGTGGCGGGGGGACGAATCCGCTGCCCGGCCTGCTGATGGCACTCCAGTTGCAACCAGACTCGATTTATTTGCTCACCGACGGTAAGTTCGATCCGCAGGTGGTGTGGGAGGTGGCCCAAGCCGAACCGCCCGTGCCGATTCCAATCTACACGATCAGCTTTGCCAATCGGACGGCGGAAAAGCTGCTGAAAAGCATCGCCAAAGAAACCGGCGGCGTTTATCGCTTCGTGCGATGAGGCGGCCGGCCAAGCGCGGGGGAACACCGCGAAAAGCCAGGGAACAAAGGCGATGAGCGAGGATGACCAGACGCTGGTCCTGTTCAAGCAATCGATTCGCGATTGCGCCCGCGCCAATCGATTGGCCCAACCGGGCAAGGACCAGTTAAGCCAAACCATCTGCGGCGTGCTCGCCGATCTGCCGGAATACCTCTCGGCCCGATCGGTATTGTTCTATGTCGACGTGCGGGCCGAAGTGCGCACCCGGCCGTTTCTGCCCACGGCGCTGGCCGAAGGAAAGCTGGTCGTCGTGCCCTATTGCAACGACGGCGGGCTGGAGCTGTTCCGGCTGGAAAGCATGGAGGAACTGGCCGTAGGCAGCTTCAAGATTCTGGAGCCCCGGCCCGAGCTGCGCCATGATCGCCGGCGGCGGATGGCGATCGCCTCGATCGATTTGGTCGTCGTCCCCGGCGTGGCGTTCGACC
>DATJTR010000405.1:0-7879 GCA_035503215.1 Pirellulales bacterium | reverse complement strand
CGTCGAGTTTATGCAGGGCCGTTTCCACGCTGCGGGCGACCACCTGCAGCGTGCCAGCCAGGCTGGCCGTGGGAGCGGCCAACAAGGTGAGCCGCTCGGGCGGGACGCCAGCACGCCGTGCAATATCCGCCTGCACGGACTCGGGCGGAAAAGCCGTCGCTTCGAGTATCCCGACCGCCGCGGTGGGGCGTTCGCGGTGGCCGATGCGGTCGAACAGCGGCTCTCGGCCGGCGGCCGAGCGCATCGGCCCCGAACCCATCGCGAAATAGCCTTCGGCCGAGATTTGCCAGCCGGCATATTGGGAGGCCATGCAGGCTGCCGTGGGATGGTCGGTGCGCACTGCCACGGCCGGTCCCGGATAGATCGCCGGATTGCCCGACACGACCTCGACGCTTCCCATCCCGGACATGCAGATTTCCGCCAGGCGACGGCCGGCCTCGATCCCGCCGGGCGTGTTGATTCCGCAATCGATGAGCCGCGTGCCGGCGGCCGAGCGTGTCACGCGGGCGCGAAGCGAGGCGGCGTCGGCCTCGAAGCGATCGCACAGTTCCCACGCCAATTCGTTCTTGAGTGACAGAATCGACAAGCCTGGACCTTTTTGCCCCTTCTCCATGCCGCCTACGCCTGCGAATCCCGCGGCGAAACGCCCGATCGGGCCTGCCGGTCCGTCCGCTCACCACGCACTTTCCTGGTTCGCCGACTGGCCCGGCGGCGATCGTTATCATGGGCCGCGGGGGCGGGCCATGCAAGGCGGGGGGCAGGATGATTAGAATAGACGCCGGCACGGAGCACCAGCAATCATTCCAAAGCAAGGACCCGTCGATTGGCAAGCCTGACGGTCGAAAACTACGTCAAAGCGATCTACCAGATTTGCAGCTCCGGCGATGCCGGGCCAGCCACCACAGGGCAACTGGCCTCGGCCTTGGGCGTTTCGCCCGGCACGGTAACCAGCATGCTGAAAACGCTCAGCGAGAGCAGCCTGGCCACCTATACCCCGTATGAAGGCGTCCGCTTGACCTCGGCCGGGAGCGCCCTGGCGTTGCGGGTGATTCGCCGGCATCGGTTGATCGAGCTATTTCTGGTGAAGACGCTGAACCTGGCCTGGGACGAAGTTCACGAAGAAGCCGAACACATGGAGCACGCCGTCAGCGATCGGCTGATTGATCGAATCGATGCCTTCCTGGGGCATCCCGACACCGACCCGCACGGCGACCCAATTCCACGGCGCGACGGGTCGGTGGCCAGTGCCGCGGTGCGAACACTCGCGGCGTGTGGAGTGGGCAATCGGTTCCGGCTGGCTCGCGTGGTCGATCAGTCGCCGGAGTTTCTGCGCTATCTGTCGAGCTCGGGATTAGTGCTCGGGGCCAGCGGTTCGGTGGTGGCCAATCAAGCCGCCGCGAGCATCGTCACGGTTGAAATCGGCGGGCAGCAAACGACGCTCGGCCGCCAGGCGGCCGAAAAGATTTTGGTCGGCGATGCCGAGGGCTGAACAGTCGCAAACCGCTCGAGAGGCGGCGCAGCCGAATCGCCGCACGAGCTTGGTCAATCCACACGCAGTTCAGTTTGCCGCCGCGGGAACTGGCAGCAAACAGAGGGCGGAGAGCGCGGCCACGAGCCCGAGATATTGGAACAGCCCCACGCGGTCGGATTTCGTGGGGGCGGCGACCGACACGGCCTGATAACAGCCGCCGGCAAGCAAGAGCAACAGCAGGCCCTCGGCCGTAAAGAACCAGGCCGCGCCGATTCCGGCCACGGCCAGCCAACGCTCTTGCCGAGTGAGCGAGCTGAATCCCCGCCCGCCATCGAGTTGCCATACCGGCGCGAGGTTGAACAGGTTAATCCATGCACCGACCTGCGCGATCGCACCCCAGCTCGGCCAACCCGTGAGGAGATAAACGCTGAGTGCCCCGAGTGCCGCCGCGAGTCCCCACACCGGGCCGGCCAGTCCGATGCGGGAGTTTTCCACGGGGTTCACCGGATTCTGCTGGAGGCGGATGACGGCGCCCAGGCCAGGGATGAACATCGGGGCCGTAGCCGGAAAACCGTACCACCGCAGCGCCGCGACGTGCCCCATTTCGTGAATGTAGATCGAGCCAACCAAACCGAGGGCGAACTTCCAGCCATAGGCGGTGCAATACACGCCGATCGAGACGAACATCGATAAGAACGTGCTGGCCTTGGTCAGTCCCAACAGCAGGAACTTGGCCTTCGTAAGCACGAGAACCGCCAGGAACTTGAATTTCCAGACGAGCAAGCCGAGGCCGCCAAGGCCGGCCAGTCCCCCTGCCCCGGCCTTTCCGAGATGTTTCCCTTCTGACCCGCTCGGCGCCGACGGAGGGTTAGGAAGCCGGCGGCCCAATTCGTCGATTCGGCCGGCGATCAGTTGGTGCTGGCGCGTCTCGGGCGGCAGCAATTCCAAGGCCCGCCGCCAGGCGACAAAGGCGGCGGAAACGTCCCCCCTTTGCTCGGCCTCGCCGGCTTCGTCGGCCAGCCGGTGCAACTCCGCGGCATGCACCAACCGGCCACAAGCCGGGCAAGCCAGGACGGCCGGCGACATCTCGGTGCCGCACCGATCGCAGCGGATCGTCTCAGCCGGCAGGTTCGACATGTACCGTACCTTCTGCGATTCCCTTTCCGATCTGAAAAGGGCCGTGGACGACGATCGGCAGCCGGCGATTCAGCGACCATGCTTCGTACAAACCAATGGCAACGATGATCAGGCTCATCGGACTCGAGAAGCCGACCAGAACAGGAATCGCGTAGGCCAGACCGACGAGGCTCACGAGGGCCATGACCAAGGTGCCCGTCGACAGGGGAGGCTTAGGTTCGGCAACGGCGGGTCGATCCGCGGCGGCCTCGGCAGGCGCTTGGGCCGCCCCGTCGGCGCCGTCCGGTTCTTCAAGCCCGACGGCCGCTGCATTTTCGTCTGCCCGATCGCGAATGATCGTGATGATCGGAGGGACGTAGGTCGCGACAATGGCCGAGTACGTCAGGAACATGGCCAGTCCCTGGTAAAGCCAGCCGCCTCGCGCGTTGCTCCCTTTTTTGACCGCCTTGCCGATCATCAAGCCGACGATGATCGATATCAACCCGAACTCGATGTTGGCGACCTCTCGAACGGCATAGTAAATGATCGCTCCAGCCACGCCGGCCAGCGAGCCGTAGAGAGCGGCCCGAGCGAAGCGGCCGGCTCCCGAACCGACGTCCCTGGCGCTCTGCAGCTGTTGACGGCAGCTCTGGCAAAAGGGGAGCCCGTTGACTTCGTAATAGAGGTCGTGCATCGGCTTGCCGCAGACCTTGCACGTGGCGGCGCTGGCCGGCGCGGCGAATTCCGCGCGGTCGAATTGCAGTTCGCCGCCCGACGGAGTGTGGGCGTCAGCGGAATCGCTCATGGAACCCCTCCCTATGCGGTTCGAGGCAGCCGACCGGGACGTTCAATCGCCGCTCGATTGTGCACGCTACAAAGCACGAAGGCAAGGAAGAAACGCGGGCCGCGACGTTCGGAACGCAACGCCGAACGGACTGTCGGCCACCAAGCCGCGTGGCGCGAGCGCCCCAGAACAAAAAACGACGCCGCCGGCCGCACGGCCAGTGGCGTCGTTGAACTTCCTCCCCCTTCGCCGTCGGCAGCAGCGGAAGCTGAAAGATTGAATTTCAGCTCCCCTGCCACCAGCGGCATGATCGGGGTCAATCTCAGGCGGCCAATCGCAGGCCAGGCCGCGTAACACTCGACGTGGGAGTCGGCGAAGCCGGCACTCCCGTCGAGTTCTCACCTTCGGGCTTGAATCCCGGCGTGCCAGGCTGCTGTTTCACCTCGGGCGGCGGGCCGACCGGCGAAGCGCCGATCTTGGCCGCGAAGATGTCGTGCAGCTTGCGAGCCGCTGGATCGCGTCCTTCCAGCTCGACCGCTTTGCTCAGTTCACGCACGGCTTCCTTCGGATAGCCGAGGTAACCGTAATGGAATCCGAGCAAGAACCGCAGGGCCGGATCGTTGGGATTGCGTTTGCTCGCCGCTTCCAACGCTTTCAACTGATTACTGTAGTCGCCGATGTTGCCGTAAAGCTGGGTGTAGTGCTCGGGAATCGCACCCCACTTGTCTTCGGGCAATGTCGACATGGCCAATTCGGTCGCGCCAGCGGCTTCGACGAAGTGGCCGGTGGCAAACAAGGACTGACCGACCATCATGACCAGCGCGGCGTTTGACGGCTCGTCAATCAATGCATGCCGGAAGTCGTTGGTTGCTTCTTGGTAGCGACCGGCCCGGAAATTGGTTTCGCCTTGCGTGGCGTAATCGATGCCGGAATTCGTCGGCTGTTCTTGCGGAACGTTGGAGTAGTTGGCGTACTGATTGCCGTAGTAGTTGCCGTAGCCACCATAGCCGCCGTAGCCACCATAGCCGCCGTACCCGCCATATCCACCATAGCCATAGCCGCCGTAGCCAAGTCCGTAGAGTCCGAACAAGCCGAAGCCCAGGCCGAAGCCGAGGCCGTAGCCTAATCCAAGGCCGAACCCGCCGTAGCCACCATAGCCGCCGTATCCACCATAACCGCCATAACCGCCGTAGCCACCATAGCCACCGCGCCCACCACGATTGCCCCATCCCCAGTTGTTGAAATTACCACGGCCGCCAGCGTTGGCAGAATTGCCGAACGGCGAGTGGTTGCCAAAGAACTGTGAGTTGGCGTTGCGGTTCGACGAGAAGTTCGCGCCGCGACCGCCCTGGCTGAACGAGCGATTGCCTGTCATGCCGGTGCGACCGGCCGTGTTGCCAAAGTTGCGGTTGACGAAGCTGTTGGCACGCTGACCGCCCGCAGCACCGCGGCCTCCGACATTGCCGCCGGCCATGCCGCGCGACATTCCGCCACCGTAGCCTCCGGCCATCCCACGATAGCCCCCGCCATAACCGCCGCCCATGCCGCGATAGCCGCCGCCCATGCCACCGTAGTGCCCACCCCCGAAACCGCCACCCCCATAGTGACCGCCCCCGAAGCCGCCGCCGTGACCACCGCCTCCGAATCCGCCGCCACCGTGACCACCGCCGCCGCCTCCGCCGCCGTGGGCATAGATCGGCGAGGAGCCGAGGGCTGTCGCCAGGAGTGTGATGGCAACGCCCAAATTCTTGAATCGCATGGAACCCCCCCTTTCAAAGTACGAGGTCATCGCCTCTCGTATTTTACGGCTGTCCTGCGAAGTAGTTTCGCCGAGCGGAATTACAATTCCGTGAGAAAAGCGATAGCGGACGAACCAATCCGCAAATCGGGTGCCGGCCTCCTTCCAGCATACCACTGCGGGGCGTTTTGGCTCGGCTTTTCTTCCCCGTGGTGCTCGAAACTTTCGAGCTTGGCGCCGCTCGGCCTGATCGGCCGCCACGATCTTTGCAAAGCTCGGAGATTACCAGCCGAGCGCAACCGGGGCTTGATCGGGAGCGAACGGCGAACTGGCTGCCGGGAAGCCATGCTATCCGCCGTTCCGCCAGAAGTCGCCAGAGAAATACTGGATAGCCTCCGCCGGAGCGGGACGGCCGCACCGATCGAGCGAGGGGACAGCCCTGCCGGAGTTTTCACCGGGGGCGTTTCGCCCGGGGTCAACCGTTCGGCGCAACGAAGCCGCCCGAATCGCGTAGGCGGTCAACGAGCGCAAGAGCCTCGGCCTTGGTTTTGATTTGGCCCAATAGCTGCGCGTCGCGAACTTGCACGAGCAACCGCGCGAATTGTGGGCTGGGCCGCAAGCCGTGCTCGACGAGGACGTCGCCAGTGATCAATTGCGGCGGGTTGAGCAAGTCGGGCGGGAGCGCAAGTTTCTGGCGGCAGAAGTCGATGCCAGCACGATCGTCGTCGGTGCGCGCAGTGGCCTCGGCCAGGGCAAGTAAATCGGCAGCCTCCTCGGCCACGAGCAAGCGCTGCAACTGCGGCCAGGGCAGATTCGGCGCGTCGTGCAGATTGGCATATTGCGAAACAAGCCACGTTGCGAGCCGCGTCTCGGCATTCGAGAGTTTAAGATTCACGCACAGCGTTGACGTCGCTTTCGATGAGTTTCCGGAATCAAACATCCGATGCACGAGCGCGGCGAGCGCCAGCGGAAAACTCGGTCTGCCGAGTGCTCCGAGCACGTCGAGCGTCATCAGCCAATCCGCGCTGGAGAGGAGTCCCTCCGTGGGCCAAGGAACTGCGGCCTTTCTCATGATCGCCGCCAGCAGGCCCAGTTCGGCCAGCAACTGCATCCCATCGGCGCGTCGTGGATGTTCGAGAATCGCGCGAAGCTCCATCGCGATTCGCTCCACGCTCACCACGCCGATCTGGCCGGCCATTCCTTCGATCGCCTTGCGCGTTTTTGGTTCGATGGCAAACTGGTAGCGAACTGCAAAGCGAACGGCCCGCAGCAGGCGGAGTTTGTCTTCGGCAAACCGCTGCCGGGGCTCGCCGATGGCGCGAATCAGGCGTGCCTGCAAGTCCTTTTCGCCGCCGACGAAATCGAGGACCTGTTCTGTCAGCGGATCAAAGAACAGGCCGTTGATCGTAAAGTCGCGGCGCTGGGCGTCGTGCTCGGGTGTGCTGAACGTGACCGCATCGGGATGGCGACCGTCGCTGTAGGCGGCGTCCTGGCGGAAAGTGGCGACTTCGATCTGGCCTGCCGGTTTCTTGCCGAGCACCGTGATGACGCCAAAGGCCGCGCCGATGGCCAGCGTGCGTTTTGGCCCAAACAGCGTGCGGATCTGGTCGGGCCGGGCGTCGGTCGCCACGTCGTAATCCTTGGGCACAAGACCCAGCAGCGCGTCGCGGACGCAGCCGCCGGCCCAATAGGCCACGTGTCCGGCGGCGCGGAGCCGCTCGACCACATCGAGGGCAAACTCGCGCTGGGCGGCAGGATCGATCGGCTCGGCCAAGGCTGGGCACCTCGAAGGCAATGAACAGTATGGAGCAAGCCCGCGGCGGCATGCTCACGAGTGACACGGCGCCCGACCGGCGGTTCGCGTTGCCGTAGGGCGCGAGCCCATAAAGGGGTCGCGTGAATTCTAAGACAAATCGCACCGATTTCGCAGCGCCGCTGTAGCGGTGCGACCGCCAATGGCCGAGGGGCGATTTTTCGGCTATGCTGGCCCCCGATGAACCCCAGTGATCCGCCATTCCGCAGTCCCGAGCTGATGTCGGCCGGCGACACCACGTTGCTGGTAGTCGACGTGCAAGACAAGTTGATCGGTCTGATTCCCGAGCGGCAGCGGATCGTGTGGAACATCGCCCGCTTGATCCGGGGGGCCAAGGTTCTTGGCCTGCCGGTGCTGGCAACCGAGCAATATCCCAAGGGATTGGGCGCGACGACGGCGGAATTGGCGGCCCTGCTGGACGCGCCCGTACCGGACAAGATCGGGTTCAGTTGCCTGGCCTGCAAGGCAGTGGCCCAGCGGCTGGCGGCCGACGACCGGCCGAAAGTGCTGCTGGCCGGCATCGAGGCGCATGTCTGCATCCAGCAGACCGCACTCGATCTGTTGGCCAGCGGACACAGCGTGTACGTGGCGGTTGACGCCGTCGGCTCGCGGTACGCAATCGATCAAAAGGTGGCCTTGGATCGAATGCTGGCGAGTGGCGCGACGCTGACGACCGTCGAGGCGGCGCTGTTCGAATGGTGCCAGGCGGCGGGAACACCCGAGTTCAAACAGATCAGCGCGCTGGTGCGCGAAGCGGCCCCCAGCGGCGATTGAGCGGCACGCAAGAAAACTTCATCCCGAAATGATTCCGTCCAAGCGATAAGGAAAGCGTCTTTATGTCACCGGCGAGCGAAGGCATGGGAGAGTTGAATCCACCGATCCGCGTGCTGTTGGGGCCCGGGCCCAGCGACATGCATCCGCGCGTGCTCGAGGCGCTCGCCAAGCCGACGGTCGGGC
>DATJTR010000404.1:0-2662 GCA_035503215.1 Pirellulales bacterium | reverse complement strand
GACGACGAGACTCTGTGGCGGCACGCGATCGAGATCACGCCGCCCAATACTCAGACCGAAGGGGCCCTGGGCAACGCCCTGGCTCACCGCGGCCGCTTGGATGAAGCGATTGCCCATTTTCACAAAGGCATCGCGATCTCGCCGGAATCGGGCTTATTTAACAATTTGGCTCTGACTTACGCGCAGCAGGAGCGGCTGGACGACGCGATCGCGGAATACCGGCGGGCCATCGAGCTCGAGCCCGACGCGAGCTCATTCCACGCCAACCTGGCCGAAGCGCTGGCCCGACAGAAGAAATTCACCGAATCGCAACAGGAGTACGACCGCGCGCTGGAGCTCGACCCACGGAACGCGATCGCGCACTGTGGGTTGTCGCGGCTGATGGTGTTTGAGGGAAAGATCGAGGAAGCGCGGACGGAGTTGCGACGGGCAATTCGCCTCGATCCACGCTATATCGTGGCGCACAACAATCTGGGTGGGACGTACCTGGAGGCTGGAGAGTTCCGCCAGTCAATTCCCTTTTTCGAGACGGCGCTGGCGATCGATCCCAACTATGTCACCGCCCGCATGAACCTGGGCCGGGCCTATGCCGGCCTGGGGAACCGCGAGCGGGCCCTGGCCGAGCTCCGCCAGGCTTTGAAACTCGATCCGAACCGCGCCGACGCGCAAGAGGAGCTGGACAAACTGCTGGGCGTAGGGACCAAACCATCGCCCTGAGTGATTACCAAGCGGTGCGAGAGACAGTGCCGCGCGGCTGGCAGCAAACGGCCCACGCGGGTCGTCCCGCTTTCGACCTGGCACCTGTAACCTGAGGCCTGCGGCGAAGCCGCGCATACGACAAGCTTGCCGACGCTGATGCCGAGATCGCCATCCAAACCAGCGCCATCCCAATCGCTTTTCGCTGCGGGGCCCGCTGACGTCCGCCGGGCCTGGGGCGTGTGTGCTTGCTTGGCGATCGCCATCGCGGTCATCTACGGCCAGACGCTTGGCTATCCGCTGCTCTCGTACGACGATTCCCAATTCGTGTGGGAAAACCCGCAGGTGAAAAACGGCTTTACGAGCGAGGGAATCCACTGGGCTTTCACCAGCGGACCCTACGGCGAATGGTACCCCCTCTCCCCGCTGTCGCACATGCTCGACTGCGAGCTGTTCGGCTCGAGTCCCAAAGCGTTCGGCAAAAGCGCTTGGGGGCATCATTTGACGAACGTGCTGTTGCACGCGGCGACCTCGATCGCCCTGTTCCTGTTTTGGTGGCGGCTGACCGGCGAACTGTGGCCGAGCGCGTTTGTCGCGGCGCTGTTTGCGGTGCATCCGCAACACGTGGAGAGCGTGGCCTGGGTGGCCGAGCGAAAGGACGTGCTGAGCGGCCTGTTCTTCGTGCTGACGCTGGCGGCCTGGCTGGGCTACCTGCGGCATGGCAGGTCGCTATTGCGCTATCTTTGGGTCGCGGTGCTGTTCGCCCTGGGCCTGATGTCGAAACCGATGATCGTCACGCTGCCGGCCGTGCTGCTCTTGCTCGATTATTGGCCGTTGGGACGCCTCGAGGTGACGGATGATCTACCGGAATGGGCTCGCTCGGCGATGCGGCCCGGGGCTCTGCGGCCCGGGGCGATGCGGTTGGTGCTGGAAAAGCTGCCGCTGGTGGCCTTGTCGGTGCTCGATGCGCTGCTGACGGTGCGCACGCACAATTACGGCACCGGCACCATCGCCGGGTCGGAACGCTT
Source organism: Pirellulales bacterium (assembly GCA_035503215.1). Lineage (GTDB taxonomy): Bacteria > Planctomycetota > Planctomycetia > Pirellulales > PALSA-1355 > DATJTR01. The sequence continues at coordinate 938 of DATJTR010000404.1, read as the reverse complement.
CGCCGTGGCGGCGAATGCCGGTGTCGATTACGTGCTGAAATTCGTCTTGCCGATCGATCTGGCGGCGATCTATCCGCTGCCCCCCGTCGTCGAGGTGAACTGGCAGGTCATCGGCGCTGTGGTCATCGAAGTGGCGGTGAGCGCGGCGGCCGTGGCCGGTCGGCGGCGGTGGCCTTGGCTGTTTGTCGGCTGGTTCTGGTACCTGGTCATGCTGACGCCGGTTTTGGGAGTGGTGCAATCCGGTTTTTTGGCGATGGCCGATCGCTACATGTATCTCCCCAGCATCGGGCTGTCGGTCGCAGTGGCCTGGGGAGGCCTGCGACTCGCCGGTGCAAGCGCCAAGCGGCGGCGCGTGCTCGGCGGCATCGCGGCGGCGACGGTCGTCGTGCTCTCGATCTGCGCGACGTGGCAGGCGTCGTTCTGGTGTAACGACGAAACGCTATGGCGGCATTCGCTGGCCTCGACGATCGACAATCCCCAGGCCGAGACGAACCTGGCCGACGCGCTGGCCGAACAGGACCGTTTTGACGAAGCCGCGGCTCACTACGAGTTGGCCCTGAATCAGAAAACCTGGCCGGTGCCGTTCACGAACATGGCGGCGATGCGGATTCGGCAGAAGAGGTTCGACGAGGCCCAAAGGCTGCTCGAGCAGGCACTGGAGATCGAACCTGGCGCGGCCGCGGCCCACGGCCACCTGGGGGCAATCCTGGCGCAGCAGGGGCAATTTGCCGCGGCCGAGGAACACTTGCGGCGGGCCTGCGAACTCGAGGCAAACAACGCCCAATTCCATTACACCTTGGCTTTCGTGCTGGTGAACGAAAAACGCATGGACGACGCGGTGCGCGAGTTTGCTCGCGCCGTCGAACTCGACCCGGCAAATGCGATGTACCAGAACCATTTGGCGGCCACGCTGGCGCAGCTCGGTCAGCTCGACGCCG
>DATJTR010000403.1:0-8377 GCA_035503215.1 Pirellulales bacterium | reverse complement strand
CCGGCCGATTGGCCCGAGCGGGTGGGACCGCCGGCCGCCCCGAACAATCGGCTCATCAAGCCCGAGGAGATTGCCGCCGCCGCGGTATATTGGTTGTCGGACGAAAGCCTGGCGATCAGTGGCAGCGTTCTCGAATTGGAGCAGTATCCGGTCGTGGGCCGCAATCCGATGAAGTCGATGGATGATTGACGCTGTCGCTCGGCGTGGTTCACCCGGCTTGGTTTAATCTCGTCAGCAATGCTTTTCCTTTCGTCGGGAGTCGACCGATGCCCCAACTCGCCGCCTTTCCCAAAGCGTTTCTCGATGCGCTGTGCGTCGACGGGTCGATGACGGTTCGCCAGTGGATCGAGCTGGCCGCCACGCTCGACGTCGATGGGTTGGAGTTTTACAGCGGGTTTCTCGAATTCGCCGACGCGAACAATTGGGGCCGCGCCCGGCGAATCGCCGAAGACCACGGCCTGCGGGTCCCGATGCTCTGCTGTTCTCCCGACTTTACCCATCCCGATCCGTCGTATCGACAGCACCAGATCGACTTGGAAAAAAGCTGGATCGATATGACGGCCACGCTCGGCGGCCAGTTTTGCCGCGTCTTGTCCGGTCAGCGCCGGCCCGACGTGTCGCGCGCCGACGGTTTGCGTTTTGCCGCCGACTGCATCGAGGCTTGCATCCCTCACGCCGCGGCGAATGGCGTGACTCTGATTCTGGAAAACCACTACAAAGACAACTACTGGCAATATCCGGAATTTGCTCAGCGCATGGACGTCTTTTGCGACCTGGTCGATCGTATCCGCTCGCCCCATTTTGGCGTGAACTACGATCCGAGCAACACGATCCTGGCGGGTGAAGATCCGCTCGAACTGCTCCAGCGCGTCAAGCATCGCGTGGTCAGCATGCACGCCAGCGATCGCTATCTGGCCGAAGGGACAATCGAGGATCTGCGCCGCGAGGAGGACAGCGTTGGCTATGCCAAACGCCTCCGGCACGGCGAAATCGGCAAGGGAATGAACGATTACGACGCGATCTTCAGCACGCTGGCGGGCGTCGGTTTCGACGGCTGGATCAGCATCGAGGATGGCGTCGACGGCATGGATCAGCTCCGTCGTAGCGTCTCTTTTCTGCGCGACAAAATCGACAGCCACTGGCCCCAGAGCTGACCTAGGCCAACTCCTCGCCGGCCCTTCCGTGGCGGCCGATGGCTGCTAGCGGGGCGAAAATTCCTGCCGCATTTGTACGCTCACCGGCTCTAGCCGCCACTAATACTTGTAGCGGCCAAGTATGCCCGCGTCCGTCTGCCCGGCAGGGCGACCACCCTTGAGGTTTACGCTGTGAGACTCACCCTCCGCACCATGCTGGCGTATATGGACGACATCCTCGAGCCGGAGGATGCCGCCGATATCGGCAAAAAGCTCGAAGAGAGCGACCTGGCCAAGGGGATCATGCATCGTTTACGCGACAGCATTCGCCGCTTGCGGCTGGGGGCTCCGGCGCCGCTCGGACATGGCATGGCGCTCGATCCAAACTCGGTGGCCGAATACCTCGACAATACTCTGCCGGCTGAACAAGTCGGCGAGTTCGAGAAGATCTGCTTGGAGTCCGACGTCCACCTGGCCGAGGTCGGGGCTTGCCATCAGATTCTTACGCTCGTTCTCGGCGAACCGGCCGAAGTCGATGCCGCTGCCCGGGAGCGGATGTATCACCTCGCCGCCCGGTCCGCTGCTCCGCAGGCGGCGGCCCCGCAGGCGGCGGCCCCGCAGCCGGTCGCGCCCGCCCCCACGCCTGCCGCTGCGCCGGTTCAGCCGGTGCGGCGTGCCAAGCCCGAAGTGCCCGACTATTTGCGAGAGCCCCGCTCGCGGAACTGGGGGGTGCTGGCCGCCATCGTCATGCTGGCCGGCATTGTGTGCGGCGGCATCGCCACGGCCGTTTTCTTGCCCGAGATGCGCAGAATCATTGCCGGTTGGCGTGGCGAACAGCTTGCCGACAACGCTCCTCCCGAGGGACAAGAAGTGGCCGACGCGCGGCCGACGCCGCCGCCCACCGAAGAAACCCTTCCGCCCGATGAGCCGCAGGCGGCCGACGCCGCTCCCAATGCCTCGGCAACCGAGCAATCGGCGGTTGAGACTCCGGCTCCTGAGACGACCGCCGATGCTGGGAACGAAACCCAGACGGCGGAGGAAAGCGGCGAGGCGATGCCGGAACAGCCGACCGAGCCGGAACCTGCCGCGGCCATACCCACACCCGGCGACGAAATGCCCAAGCCAGCCGTGGCCGCGGGGGCTGCCGCGCCCGTTGAGGAGACCCCCACTGGCGAAGTCCTGGGTCGATATCTCTACAAGCAGGACGTGCTGTTGCGGATGGACCGCGGCACCCGGCTGTGGCGCCGACTCCCGGCAACGCCGAGTCTCGCCGCCGGCGATCGGCTGATGTCGCTGGCGTCGTTTCGGCCGACGATCACTCTGATTGCCGGCGTCACGATCCAACCGGTCGACGCCTCCGTCTTCGATCTGCTCGGTGCCGACGACGCAGGCGTCCCGGCAATCAACATCGAATATGGCCGTTTGATCCTGTTCACGGCCGGAAAGCCGCATAACTCGATTCGCCTGCGCATCGGCGACCATCAAGCGTTGCTGACGTTTCTCGACGGCGAATCGACGGTCGCCATTGATGTCCGCCGGCTTTGGATCGCCGGCCGCGATCCGGCCGCGGCCGCCGGTCGCTTGGCGGTTGATTTGTTCGTGACCAGTGGAGCGGTCACTTGGGAAGAAGGCCCGGCGCGATTGGAATGGAAGGCCCCGTCGCACGCGATTCTCGAATCGCAAGGCGCGCAGGTCCTCGACAACGAGATCGCTAAGTGGACCCGCGGCGAGTCGCCCAAGGGAATCGAGTTGGGAGCTGCCGAGGCCATCGAACACGAATTGACCGGCGATCAACCGATTAGCCTGTCGATCAAAGAATTGCTCAGTTCCCGCAAGGTCGAAGTCCGCGGCCTGGCCGTCCGTGCCGCGGCCAACGTCGGCGAATTCGAGCAATTGGTGAAAATGTTGAACGATCCCGATCAAAAACTGATCTGGCACATCGAGATCGAGGCGTTGCGTACGGCGATGGCCCGCGACCCGGAAACGGCCGAACAAATTCAGGCGGCGTTCAAAACGCGTCGTGGCGACGTCGACGGGTCTGAACTGTATCGCATGCTCTGGGGCTACTCGGCCGAAGACGTAGCGGACGGCGTGATGAACAAGCTGGTCGAATACCTGAACAACGATGACTGGCTCGACATCCGGGTGCTGGCCTTCCAGAACCTGCGCGAAATCACCGGCAAACCTCTCTCCTACAAGCCCGAGGCTTCCTCGGCGGTTCGCCGGCCGGCCTATCTGAACTGGAAGGCGCGGATCAAGGAATTAAAGCCCGCGCCAGGGACCAATCGATAGCCGCCGCCGTTCATACTCCTCTGCCGCAGTCGCTTCAGCGAGCCACTCCCCGCGGAAGCTGCCAGTTTCGTAACCTTTGCCCCGGGGGTGGACTCCCGCCCCTTCCCTCACAGGCCGAGAGAGTTAAACTGGGGCAACTATGCCTGTGCGGGCGGCTCCCCCGTCGCCCGAAACACCGGCTCACGAGCCGGCGCTTCCGACCTAATTGCTCGCGGACGATTGGGCGTCCGCGATCGGCCGGCCTGCCCGGGATGGCGGCTTTTGCCGGTGGATTAGCGTTTGTCGATCAGGCAGGGGGAAACTAAAATTGGCGGTTTAGCGCGATGCCCTGACCCCTCGGCAAGACAGGGCCCCTGCCGCGCCGTCGCGTCTCCTGGCCAACCGGGTGGGGCGGTCGGAAAGGGAACCGGTTGTCGCCGCAGTTCATCGTCGAGGCGTAAGGAGTACAGAGGCCGTGCAAATCAGCATTTCGGCACGTCACGGACATTTGAGCGATGCAACGCGGGCCAAGATTACGGCCAAAGTGGAAAAACTGGCTCGCTTATTCGATCGGCTGCAAAGCATCGAAGTCACGATCGATCTGGAACACGAAGAAAAGCCCAGCATCGACATTCTGGTTTCCGCCGTTCGCAAGCACGATTTCGTGGCTACCGAAAGCGGCGAGAACTTGATGGGCGCGCTGGATGGGGCGATTCACAAAGTAGAGCATCAACTTCGCAAATATAAAGAAAAGGCCCAGGACCACCACCGCACGTCCAGTAAGGAAATTCCCGCCGCGGAAGCCGTCAGCGACGAAGAAGACCTGTAGGAACTCCGCCTCTTGGCGGAGCCTCCGAGAGAGCCTCGGGCTGGTCGCGCCCCTTCGGTGGCCCGCTTGCCTGGCCTTGGCGTCTTTCCCGCGCCGCGAGTTCCTTTCGCTGGTCGCCGCGGAGAGGGAGCAAAGGGTGTGACGTTGGTCGGCAGAAAGGAACCATCAGAGTCATGAAGTTTTCCGATTTTGTAAGTGCCGGTGCCATCCGCGCCAATTTGCACGCCGAGGATAAGCAAAGCGTCATTCGCGAAATGGTCGACGCGCTCTGCGAGGCCGGCAAGATCGCCCGCGAGGAAGTCGAAGGCATCGTCAAGGCGATCCTCAAGCGGGAAGAGCTCGGCAGCACCGGCATCGGTCGTGGCGTGGCGGTTCCGCACACCAAGCACGTCAGCGTCCAGCGCTTGGTGGGAACCGTGGCCGTCAGTCCCGAAGGAATCGACTTCAACAGTCTGGACGGCGAAAAGGTCAATTTGTTTTTCCTGCTGATTTCGCCGCCCGATCGACCGGGGGACCATTTGCGGGCTTTGGAGAATATTTCGCGACAACTTCGCGACGATACGTTCTGCAAGTTTCTCAAACAGGCGAAAACCGCCGACGACATTCGGCAACTTTTGGAGGAAGCCGACGACAACCGGTTTTTTTCGTGAGCGGCGCCGTCCGGTTTCCTCCGCGCCCCGCTTTGGGCGCGAAAGTCGGCCGGCGCGGCACGCAGAGGGAGGGCTTTGCCGCCCGCAGGGCTGAACTGGTTGCGCAGGACCGATCGGGCCGTTTTTGTCGTGGGCCGCAGGGTAACGCGGTTTGATGAACGAAGAGAATAAAGCAGTCCGCACCGTCGTGATTTGCAATCCGCAAGGCTTGCATGCGCGCCCCGCCGACTTGTTCGTTAAGCGGGCGGCGCAGTTTCAATCCACGATCGAAGTCATCAAGGATAACGAACGCGTCGACGGAAAAAGTATCTTGGCAATCTTGATGTTGGCAGCCGTCGTCGGAACGGAGCTGCGGTTGGAAGCGGTCGGAGCCGACGCCCAGCAGGCGCTCGATGCTCTCGCCGAGTTGGTCAACCAAGGCTTTGGCGAATACGAATAGTAAACCGATTTAACGAAAGCGCGTCCCAGGCCGCTCCGGCGGTGACGATCCAGGCCCTGCCGGCCTCGTCCCCGAGCGATTGGATCGGGCGCGCGGAGACTTGTCGATTCCGCGGCAGGCACACGCATCCGCCGAGCCCCGCGCGTCTGTTGCGGCTGTCCGCCGCCTGACGACGCGCTCTCGCCGACGTGCGACGTCGCCCACGCTACGCTGAGCGCCTGCCGCCCGCGAGAGTCGCATGCAAAAACTGCAAGGTATCGCCGTTTCACCCGGCATCGCCATTGGCGAGGCACTGGTCATCGACCAGGAGGGATTTCGCATCCCCCGCCGCTTCGTCGCGCGCGATGCCGTCGATCACGAACTCGAGCGGCTGGCCGGCGCCATGCAGGCCGCCGGCGCCGAAATCGAGCACAATCGGGACAAAGTCCGGGAAGAACTGGGCGACCAGTACGGCGCAATCTTCTCCGCCCACCTGGAAATGCTCCGCGATCCCCGTCTGCGCGGCGAGCTGGACACCATGATCCGCGAGCGGCACTACTCTCCCGAGTATGCCGTCAGCCGGGTTCTCCGGCGATACGTCAAAGTCTTCCAGTCGCTCGACCGCGGCTTTTTGAACGAGCGCGCCAACGACATTTTCGACATCGAAAAGCGCCTCTTGCGCAACCTGCTCGGCCGGCCCCGCGAAGAACTCTCGGAGATCGTGTCACCGGTCGTCGTGCTAGCGCACAATCTTACGCCCAGCGAAACGGCGAATCTCAGTCCCCAGTACGTCGTCGGTTTCGCCACCGAGATCGGCGGACCCGGCAGCCACACGGCCATCGTCGCCGAGGCGCTGGAGATTCCCGCCGTCATCGGCACCGGGCTGTTTCTCAGCGACGTTTCCGGCGGCGATCCGGTGATCATCGACGGCGATCAAGGGTTGGTGATTCTCCAGCCCGACGAAGAAACGATCGCCCGCTACCGGCACGAGGTCGAGGAGCACCGCAATCGCGCCGCCCGCCTCAAGTCGCTGCGCGATCTGCCGGCCCAAACGGCCGACGGCCAGCACGTCTCGCTGTACGGCAACATCGAGTTTCCCAACGAAGTGAAGCACTGCCTCGACCGTGGCGCCGAGGGCATCGGCCTCTATCGCACCGAGTTTCTCTATTTGGGCGCGGGCAGCGAGCCCGACGAAGAGACCCATTACGGCGCCTACGCCCAGGTGGTGCAGGCCATGGCCGGTCGCCCGGTCGTGATTCGCACGCTCGACATGGGGGCCGACAAGGTTCTGTCCGACTTCGACACCAGCGGACAGCGCAATCCTTGCCTTGGCCTCCGCAGCATCCGGCTCTCGCTGGGCAACTTGCCCCTGTTCCGCACGCAACTGCGGGCGATCCTCAGGGCCAGCTCCCTGGGGGACGTGCGGATCATGTTCCCGCTGATTTCCACGCTGTTCGAACTGCGGCAGGCCAAAATGGTGCTGGCCGACGTCATGGAAGACCTGGAAGAACAGCAAATTCCGTTCAATCGCGACATGCCGATCGGGATGATGGTCGAGGTGCCGGCCGCGGTGCTGCTCATCGATCGCTTCGTCGAAGAGGTCGACTTCTTGAGCATCGGCACGAACGACCTGATCCAGTACACCTTGGCCGTCGACCGGGCCAACAAGGAAGTCGCCAGCCTGTACAACGCCTGCGATCCGGCGATTCTCCGCCTGTTGAAAACCGCCATCGATACCGGCACCGGCAAGGGAATTCCCGTCAACGTTTGCGGCCAGATGAGCGGTAGTTCTACCTACACGATGCTGCTCTTGGGCTTGGGCCTGCGCGGCTTCAGCGTGCCCCCCAGCGCCGTGCCGGAGATCAAGAGGGTTTGCCGTTCGGTCAACATTCCGCAGTGCGTGGCCGTGGCTGAGCGCGTCATGACGATGGAACACGCCCGCGACATCAAAAGCTATTTGCGTGACGAATTGAAGCGCGTCTTGCCAGACCTGGCGAATTGAAGAGGGGTGCGTTTGTCGTGATCGATACGTTGCCTGCCGCCGCCGACCGCTCCGCCGAAGCCTGGGTGCGAATGCGCATCCGCTTCGCCAAGGGGGGCGACCTGCGGTTCGCCAGTCATCGCGATCTGCAGCGAGCGGTCGAGCGTTTGTTCCGCCGTGCCGCGATCGACGTGCGGCAAAGCGAGGGGTTCCACCCGAAACCACGGTTCATGTTTCCTTCGGCCTTGGCCCTGGGAATCAGCGGCCTCGACGAGGTGTTCGAGGTCGATCTCCTCGAGGCCTGCGATCCGGCGAACCTGGTGGCGCGGCTGGCGGCCGGGGCCCCTCCGGGGCTGTCGATCCTGGCGGCGGAAATCGTCCCCCCCGGATCGAAAAAAGCACAGGCCAGCCGGTTGACTTACGAGCTTTCGCTTCCCGCTGAGCGCGTGGCGGCGGTCAGCGAAGCGGTCGACCGGGTGAACGCCGCCGAGAGTTTGCTATCGCAGCGGGCCGGCCGCGAGACCGCGGTCGACTTGCGCTCGACGTTGGAAGCATTGTCGGTTCACGAGGGGGTGTTGCGCATGACGCTACGAGCGATCCGCACGGCACAGGCCCGCCCGCGCGACATTCTGGAAGTGCTGCAACTTTCCGATCTGGAGCATTCCGCCGATCTGGTGCGTACCCACGTGGAATTGGAAACCTGAACGAACGCTTCCCGCAATCGGGCAGCACCGGCGAAGGCACGACGAAAACACAAGCGAATGTGAAACGAGCCGATTGAGCGAAATCATGAAGCGAGACGGGGTATGACGGCCGGTCGGGGCACGCCCTGGCGTGCCGTGCGTGGTCATGCCGAACGATACAGAGTTTTTGGTGAAACAGTGCCCGGTGCGCGGGCGGCCGAAGGGAAAAGTTTCCCCGGCCGCGCCGGTGAATCGTGCCGGGCGAGCGATTTGAGACGAGTCCGCTCGGAATGTCGGCCCAGGCCAGGCCTGGGCCACGAGCGGCCTGCGCTGCGGCGCAAGATGACGCCTCGTGTGGCGAGCCGGCTTGCCGGCTTTGCTGGCCGCGTCGTTTTAGGTGCCGCGGTGCTGG
>DATJTR010000402.1:0-8760 GCA_035503215.1 Pirellulales bacterium | reverse complement strand
CGTTGATGATCGCCATGCCGGCGATCACGTTTTCCAAAACGAACTTCTGCCGCGTCGGCACCTTCTTGCTCGTTCCGCCGTGCAGAATCACTTCCACGTCGGCCTGCTCGCTCCAACTGTAACCGACCGGCACCGGCTCGGCGGGCAGCGGAATCGCCAGCGGCATGTTGCTGTTGTTCGTCTGACGATGCTTCTCTTCGCGCTTCAGCACTTTGCCATGCGGGTCGAGCGTCACCACCGTCAGCGGCACGCCCACCGCCTTGGCGATCTCTTCATAGCCGCCGGGCACCTTGTCGTCGGTGCGACTGTTGTAACGCACCTCTTGCCGCCCCTGCATCTTCTGCCACATGTCGATGCTCTCGACCGAGTGGACCAAGGTCACCCGGCCATCCTTCGTAACGTCGGTCACCTGCCAGGCCTTGATCGAGGTGGATCGCGTTTCGGCGCTTTGATTCGTCCCCTGGATCGTCGTGTCGACCACCGCCCGATGCACGACTTCCCAGCGAATCACCTCACCTTTCTTGAACTTGTAGGCCAGCGTGAATTTGCCGTCCGCCTGCGCACCGCTGGCCACCGACGGACGGTGCGGGCCGGGGGTCGGAGCGGGTGGGTTGGGCCCGTCGGTCGCCGCGGCATCGCCGGGTTTTTTTGCGCCGTCGCTCGGCGCGTCGCTCTGGTCGGGCGCGGCGGCAGCGTCGGTTTTGTTATCGATATTGTCCGCCGCATCGCCGTCGTTGAAGTCGACCGCTTCGTCGGCCGCCGCGCCTGGAGCGCTCGGTTTGGCCTCTTTAGCGCTGGTGGCCGGACTCTCGTCGTCGTTACCAGACTCCGCGGCCGACGGCTTTTCATCCTGGGTGGCCAATGCCAACACCATCGCGCCGGGGGGCAACAGTGCGACCAGTGAGGCGGCCAGAAGACGGCGCAGCGAGGCAGTGAGCGGCGACATACTCGCATCCTTTCGAGTGTGATGAATCGACGGCGGGGGCGGCTACACCAAGCACCACGCCTGCGACCTCCCGTCGCCAGCGCGGCAGCCATCCCGATCGGTTTCGCGGCCGGCCCTAGGGGCAGCCGGTCGGCAATCGTCCTCCCCAACCCAGTTTTTCGCGGAGCGTGCGATAGTAACTATGACCCGGCACGGCCAGCAATTGGAATCTGGACGCACTGCGCCGCACCCGCACCCGATCGTTCGCCAACAGCGGCGACAGCATTTCCCCATCGACCACGATCGCCGTGCCGGCATGTGGCTTGGGCACCGCCATCTCGTACACCCGATCGGCCGAATCGACCACCGGTCGATTGGTCAGCGTGTGCGGGCTGATCGGCGAGATGACAAACGCTTGCAAGTCCTGCCGCAAGATCGGTCCGCCGGCCGAAAGGCTGTGCGCCGTCGAGCCGACGGGAGTGCTCAGGATCAGGCCGTCGCAAATATAAGTCGTTGCCAGTTCTGAGTCAACGTAAAGATCGACCGACAGAATGGCGAACGGCGCGCCGGCCAGAATCGAGACTTCGTTCAGCCCCAGCCGCTCGGCAATCACATGCCCGTCGCGCGACAGCGTGCAATCGAACATCAAATGCTCGACCACCGGCAATTCGCCCGAGCAGATGGCAGGCAACTGACTGCACAGCTCTTTGGGAGACAGATCGGCTAGAAAGCCGAGCTTGCCAAGATTAACTCCTAGCACCGGCCGCTGGCACCTTCCCATCAGTCGGGCGGCCCGCAAAATCGAGCCGTCGCCGCCCAACACCAGGGCCACGTCGAACTCCGCGCCCGACAGGTCGGTCTCGGAGGTCATGTCGATCAGTTCGACTTCGGCGTGCTGCGCCACCAGCGGCAACAGCCGTCGGGCCTCGCTGCCGAACTGTGGACTTTCGCTCGACGCCAAGAGCAGCAGCTTCCGCACCGGGCGGCCGAGCGATGCGCGCGTAGAAGGGATAACGCCAGACATGCGTTTGATGATAGGTGCCCCGCTGCGCCCGAGCAAGCGCGGGGAGGAGGCGACAGACGACAGACTTCAGGCTACAGGCAGGAAGCGGGGGCACGTCCCGCGGGCGCACGAAACAAGCTTGGACTGCACGGTTGGCGTCTCTTTTCCCAAGCGTGCCTGTGGACTGCAGCCTGTAGTCTGCAGCCTTTTAGCTCACTCGCCGGTGGGTCGGCGTCGAGCGCGTGCGCTCGAACCGCGCGGCTAGGCGGCGGCAGGCCGCGGCGATGCCCGAGGCGTCGAGCCCCAAGTCGGCGAGCTGCTCCGACCGTTCGGCGTGCTCGACGTAGCGGTCGGGAATGCCCAGCCGCGTCAGGTGCGCCGTGCTCAGGCCCATGTCGGCGGCCGCCTCGCACACCGCGCTGCCAAATCCGCCGGCCAGCGCCGCTTCTTCCACCGTCAGCACGAACGGGCTGCTCTCCAGCACCTGTCGCACCATGTCGGTATCGAGCGGTTTGACGAAGCGGGCGTTGACCACGCCGACGTCCAAACCTTCGGAGCGCAACTGTTCGGCCGCGGCCCGGGCCGCCGGCACCAGCGCGCCGATGGCCAGAATCGTGCCGTCGGCGCCCCATTGCAGCACTTCGGCCTGGCCCAGCCCGATCGGCGCCCGCTCGCCGGCCAGTTTTTCGGCGCTCGCCTTGGGATAGCGGATCGAAACCGGCGCATCGTGCTGGAGCGCGAATTCGATCATCGCCGCCAGGTCCCATTCGTCGGCCGGCGCGGCCACGACCATGTTGGGGAACACTCGCATGTAGCCCAAGTCGAACACGCCGTGATGCGTCGGCCCGTCGGCGCCGACGACGCCGGCCCGATCCAAGAGGAACACGACCGGCAGTTTTTGCAGGGCCACTTCCTGGAAGATTTGATCGTAGGAGCGCTGCAAGAAGGTGCTGTAGATGTCGACGATCGGCCGCAGCCCCGCCTTGGCCTGCCCGGCGGCGAAGGCCACGGTGTGCGATTCACAAATGCCCGTGTCGAAGAAGCGATCGGGAAACGCCGCCCGCACCGGCTCGAGCTTTGTCCCTTGGCACATCGCCGCGGTCATCACCGTGACGCGCGGGTTACCGGTCATCAGCCGATGCACCGTTTCGCTGGCCACGTCGGTGTACGCCCGGCTGCTCGCCTTCTGAAACGCCAGCACCGCTCCTTCGTCGTCGCGAGTGAAGGGGGCAGGAGTGTGGAAATAGACCGGGTCCGCGGCCGCCGGTTGAAAGCCGTGCCCCTTTTGCGTGACCACGTGCAGCAGCACCGGCCCCGGCGCGTCTTTGACCATCTGCAAGTATTTGGAAAGCTGGCCGATGTTGTGCCCGTCGATCGGGCCCAGGTAGCGGAAGCCGAGCTGCTCGAACAGCATGCCGCCGTGCAGACCGGCCTTCACCGCCTCTTTGAACTGGGCCAGCCAGCGTTCGACCGGGTCGCCGACCACCGGCATCTTGTTCAGGATCCGCAGCACTTCGCTTTTCAGGCCGGTGTAAAAGCTGTTCACCCGCAGCCGGTCAAGATATTCGCCCAGGCCGCCCACGCGGGGACAGATCGACATCTGATTGTCGTTCAAAATCACCAGCAGTTGTTTCCGCAACCCGCCGGCATTGTTCATCGCCTCGTAGACGATGCCCGAGGGGAACGCGCCGTCGCCGATCACCGCCACCGCGCGGCGGTCGCTCTGGCCGGCGGTCAGGTCGTCTCCCGATTTCATTCCCAGCGCGGTCGACAGGCTGCAGCCGGCGTGGCCGGTCATGAACAGGTCGTACTGGCTTTCGGCCGGGTTGGGATAGCCCATCAGGCCTCCCTTGGTGCGAATCGACGTGAATTCGTGGTAGCGGCCGGTGATCAGCTTATGAGGATAAATCTGATGGCCGGTGTCCCAGATCAAGCGGTCGCGGCGAAAGTCGAACGTGGTGTGCAGCGCCAGGCACAGTTCCACCACGCCCAGGTTCGAAGCGAAATGGGCCGAGCGGCTGCTGAGCAGGTTGCACAGCGCCTCGCGCATCTCGCCGGCCAACTGCTCGAGTTGCCCGAGCGACAAACGCTTGAGATCGGTCGGCGACTCGATCGAGGGAAGGAGCTTTTCCATCAATGATTCCTTTCCAGAACATACCGGGCCAGGACTTCCAATCCTTCGGCCCGCGGTGCCAACGGCTCGAGTGCCTGGCACGCCTCGTCGATCAACTGTTCGGCCCGGCGGCGGCTTTCCTCCGCGCCGAGCACGCCTGGAAACGTCAGTTTGCCTTGTTCGCTGTCCTTGCCGGCCCGCTTGCCCAGCGCTTCGGTCGAGCTGGCCACGTCCAGCAGGTCGTCGGTAATCTGAAACGCGAGTCCCAACCTTCGGCCATACTCCTGGAGCGCCGACCGCTGCCGCTCCCCCGCGCCGGCGGTGCGGGCGCCAAGTTCGAGCGAGGCCAGGAACATGGCCCCCGTCTTGCGACGATGGATCGACTCCAAGGCCGCCACGCCGGCGTGGGCCGCGACCCCGGCCAGATCGTCGGCTTGCCCTCCCACCAGTTCGCTGGCGCCGGCCGCCCGGGCCAGCACCGCACAACACTTGGCCGCCAAGGCCGGCGGATGCAACTGGCTGGCCAGCGTTTCGAACGCCAGGGCCAACAGCGCATCGCCCACCAGGATGGCCGTCGCCTCGTCAAACGCCTTGTGGCACGTCGGCCGCCCGCGCCGCAAATCGTCGTCGTCCATCGCCGGCAAGTCGTCGTGGACTAGCGAATAGGTATGCACCATTTCGACCGCCACCGCTGCCGGCAGCGCCGCTTCCATCGTTCCACCGCACGCTTCGGCCGCGAGGACCACCAGCATCGGCCGCAGCCGTTTGCCGGGAGCCAGCAAACTATAGCGCATCGCTTCCCGCAGCCGGGCCGGACAACCATCGCCCAGTTGGGTCGAGCGGTCGAGCGCCGCATCGATCACGCCGCGCACCTGATGCGCGTACCAATCCATGCTGCGAGGAAGACTTTCGACCATTCGAGGACGCTGTTTTCTTGCTGTAAACATCCCGATCGCCGCAGCGCGCCGCCGGCACGTGGCCCCCCGGCGACGTGCCGCGCTACCTCCGCGCCAAGCGCTCGGCTTGCGGTGCAGGCCGATTTTAGCCGCGCATCGGGCCGAAGGGATTAACCGTGACGCGCCCAGGGCGATTAACCACCGCACCCGCCCACCGGCTGAAATTCACCCCGCTCGTGGAAAATCGGGCCCGCCAGGCCGGCCGTGTCGATGCCGCGCGACCAGACCCCCCGCGCGCCTATTCTAAATGAGACTTTAGCAATTGCGAAGCGCCCGGCTCGGCAGGGGTTGGCTCCGCGCTCGGGGACTGTCCCCTTCCGCCGTACAGGCTTTCGGGACGGCTTCTAGAAAAGCCCGGGGGAATCGTCGGTCGTGCCCTCGCTGCCGCCCGGGCCGGCGGCGTTTTCGCCGCGCGCCGTCTTGGAGCGTCTGCGGGTGCGGTTTTGGGCCTTTTCTTCCAGCGAGGTGGCCCGGTCGTCGAGCGCTTCGGTCGTGCCGCGGCCCCCGGCATCGATGCTACCAAGCATTTCGATGCGGCGCTCGGCCCGTTCCAACAGGCCATGACAGCGGCGGAGCAGTTTGACGCCGTCTTCGTACTGGGCCAGCGACTGGTCGAGCCCCAGGCGCCCCTCTTCGAGTGCATGCACGATGCTCTCCAACTGCGCAAGCGCCTGCTCGAAGGTCGGCTCGCTCTCGCCCCCCGGCGCCCCTGAATCGGATTCTTCCCGCGCTCTACTCACCGCTTTGCTCCGTCGCTCTCGCGAGGCTCTAAGCTCCAGGCTTTAGACTTTAGGACGCGCAGCACAGCGCGTTTGGCGAGAGAGCGGCTCGAGTGGCGCGCAGGCATTGAATCACCCACACGCGCTGCCCCGCTTCCGACCTGTAGCCTGTAGCCTGTAGCCTAAAGCCTTCCCTCCACCCGGCTCGTCACCTCGCCCTGCGCGAACCGCGTGACGATTTCATCCCCCGGCGACAGCATCTCGGCCGAGCGGATCGCCAGGCCATCGGCCCGCTTTCGCGTCAGGCTATATCCGCGGCCGAGGATTGCCAAGGGGCTGAGCGATTCGAGCTGCGCCGCGCGCGTTTCCCACGTGCTTTTGGCGCGAGAGAGTTGCCCGCGAACGCCACGCTCGGCACGCCCCCCCAATTCATCGAGCCGGCGTGCCAACTCTTCGAGCCGGGCGGTCGGCCGGCGAAACACGACGGAGCTGCGCAGCACTTCCAGCTTGCCTCGGGCTTCGGCCGCGCGGGCACGCAGACTGGCGACCAGCCGCCGCTCGTGGCGCAAGAGCTCGGCCACCAGTTCCTCGCGCGAGGGGACGACCAGCTCGGCCGCTTCGCTCGGCGTCAGCGCCCGGACGTCGGCCACCAGGTCGGCCAGCGTCACATCGATCTCGTGCCCCACGGCCGAAACGATCGGAATCCGCGAACCGTGAATCGCCCGCACCACGATCTCTTCGTTGAACGCCCACAGGTCTTCCAAACTTCCACCGCCGCGGGCGACGACCAACACATCGATCGGCCGCGCGAGCCGATTGGCCGCGGCGATCGCGGCCGCGATTTCCGCCGCCGCCCCTTCCCCCTGCACGCGTGCCGGCAGCACCAGCACGTCAACGCCGCTCCAACGCCTGCGCAGCACTTCCAAAAAATCGCGCAGCGCCGCTCCGGTCGGGCTGGTCACGATGCCGATCTCGCGCGGGAAGCGGGGTAGCGGCCGCTTCCGCTCGGCCGCGAACAAGCCTTCGGCCGCCAACCGTTGCCGCAATTTGCGCAGCGCCAGCTCCAGCGCTCCCATGCCCTTGGGCAGAATTTGCTCGATCACCAACTGATAGCTGCCGCGCGGGGCGTACAAATCCAAATGCCCCTGGCAGATCACTTCCAGCCCGTCGTCCAGGTCGAACCGCAAGCGGCTGGCCGCTGTGCGCCACAGCACCGCCCGGAGCTGGGCCGATTCGTCTTTCAGCGTCAGATAACAATGTCCCGACTGCGGACGCGAGAGGTTCGAGATTTCGCCGCTCACCCACACCGAGTCGAAGCTCGATTCCAGCACGTCCTTGATCTCGGCCGTCAATTGACCCACGGTCAGTACCGGCTCGGCCGCGGCCGGAAACAAAGGTCCAAACAAATCGGCAGGCGTCATGCGTTCACTTGGCCTTCTTGGCTTTCGGCGTGGCGGCCGGTTTTTCCGCGGGTCCCGCCGGCGCGGGCTCCTTCGCGCCGTCGCCATTCAATTCGGCCAGCATCTTTTCGGCTTGCGCCTGATAGGCAAACGGCCGCTTGGTGGCCAGTGCCATGCTGAGCAGCCTTTTGGTGTCCCCCGTTTCGCCGAGATGCTCGAATAGCCGCGCCAAGAAGTAGGCTCCGTCGGCGTTCACCGTGC
This sequence comes from Pirellulales bacterium, assembly GCA_035503215.1. GTDB lineage: Bacteria > Planctomycetota > Planctomycetia > Pirellulales > PALSA-1355 > DATJTR01. The sequence goes on along the minus strand of DATJTR010000402.1, from coordinate 1,383 downwards.
CGGTAGCCAAGGCTTGCCGGAGCACGCGATTGGCGTCATCCCAGCGCGCGAGCCGCAAGAGTGCCCAGCCCAACGTGGCGATCGCTTCCGAGTTGCGCGGATATTTCTCGACGTTCTGCTGCGCCAATTCGAGAGCCCGAGCCTGTTTCTCCGCGTCGTCCTGATCTGCCAGCGTCAGGGCCAGCAGATTGATGGCCGCGAAGTGCGTCGGCGCCTGTTCGAGCACCGCCGTCAGCCGGCGCTCCGCGGCCGCGTCGTCGCCTTCCAAGCGGGCGATGCCGGCCGCCTGCACCAGGGTTTCGACCGATTTGGGATCGATTTTCAGGGCCGCTTCGATCTGTCGCCGGGCCAGCAAGACTTGCCGGCTCTCGACGTAAAAATTCGCTACCGCCCGCCGCAGCGCCAGGTTGTCGGGCAGCCGTTTTATCGCCGCCGCGATCGCTTTGGCCGAGTTCTTCCGGTCCCCCGCTTCTTCGTCGAGCGTCGCCAGGGCGAGTTCGGCAGTGAAATCGGGATTCAGCTTGCCGGCCGTTTCGAATTCTGCGATGGCCTCCTCGCGCTTGCCGAGATGATGCAGCGCGGCCCCCAAGCGTTGGTGCGGAAACGGATTCCTTGCGTCGAGCGCGGCCCAGGCCGTCAGCTCCTCGAAGGCCGCCTCCCACTGACCGCGCGCCTCGGCCACGGTGGCCAGGCCGGCGTGGGCCTGAGCTTCGGCATCGGCCTTGCGCTCGGCCGAACCTTCCATTCCCTTGGCGCACGCCAGGGCCTGGCGGAAGAGCAGGTCGGTTTCGGCGACGCGCCGCTCGCGCCAAGCCAGTTCACCCAGCAGTGCGTAGGGTTCCGGATCCTGCGGCGACTTGGCCACGACTTCTTCCAGCTCCGCCCGTGCTTGTGGCACTTGTTTCTGCGCGAGATACGCGCGGGCCAAGATGACGCCCGGCGCCGCCAGGCGTGGATCTTTCTCTTGTGCCTCGGCCAGCTTCTTCCGCGCGCCGGCGATGTCGCCGGCATTCAGCAGTGCTTCGGCCGCTTGGATCTCGGGACTGCGCATTGCCGCAATTCCCGCCGGACCGCGGCCAACCGCACCCGCTTCGTTCGCCGAGTCGCTTCCTGCTCGCACCGCTGGAAGGGGGTCGATCGGAGCGCCGGCCATCGCGAGCGTGAGGAGCATGGTGGAAATCAACATGGCCACCCCCCGAAATGTGTGAAATTCATAAAACGATCGCTTTTGAATTGACCGTGCCGGCGCGGCATCTTATTTTACATGTCTCGAACTTGTTCGCGGCCATTCTATCGTGCCGCGGCGGTTTGGTGTGTGCCCCTGCCGGGGCTGCGATTTTTAATCTCACGTGGAACTGCCAGTGAACCGGATCGCGTCAGCAA
>DATJTR010000401.1:0-3935 GCA_035503215.1 Pirellulales bacterium | reverse complement strand
AGAGCGTTCAGACCGGTCTCCTTGCCCCAAACGACCCCGTCCCCCTGAAACTCCATGCTGCTGGTGGGCACCGCCGTGGAACTGTCGGGAATGAAATAGACGTCGAAGGTTCCCGCCTCGGTGTTGTATTTGTTGCCGGTGCCGCCCCCGAAATAGGTGAGGTTCATGCTCAGGCCCGTTACGTTCGAAACACCGGACGTCAAACCGAAGGCGCTGACCGGTACGTCGACGACGGAGAACGAAGAATATTGATTCGCGGTGTTGGAGCCGCTCTGGACGGCCATCGAGGTTCCGGCGAACACGCCGGTGGTCTCGATGTCGGCGCCGGTGCCAACGCCGGTGGAGGCCGTGAGCAAGGCCCGCGATTCGAGCGTCTCAAACAGGAAGCGTTTCGGTCGGCGCGACGATTTTTTGGATGCCGAACGACGGAGACTGCTGTTCGAGGATCGATGACGCGTATGGAATTTCATAAGAAATCGCTCTCCTGGTTTTGCTCCCGACGCCGAACTGGCCCGGCAAGATGCCGGCCGCCTTGCGAGCCCGGGTTCGCTACGAACCCAAACCATGCCCGCCTGAATCAAGGCCCCCGCGGCCCCAAAGCCGCCGTGGATTCTTTCTCGCGAGGGCTGTTTTACCTAGACAAAATGAGATGCGCATCAGCGACGCGTTAATCTTCGGTAAGCTTTTCGTGATGAGGTGCACGCAATGCGTCGCGCGGAAAAATCGCGCTGGTGCGGAATCGAGCGAGCGCCGGAATTGTTTTTGTGAGACCGCTCGAAATTGCCATTGGCGCGCAGCGTTGCGGCATCTTTTTTGACTGGCCGCGCTCCTGCCTGGCCCACTCCGCGCGGATTCGCTCGTTGGTCGGCGCTCGATCCGACCCTCTCGCGCGCTGACGACAATCCCCTTTACCGCGGCCGGGAGCAAAAGCGACGCGCGGAAGCACGTCCCGTCGGCCGAGAGGCTGGGGAACCTGCGCACACCGTGCCGGGGCGATCGTGTCGCGAATGCGGTGCTGCGCCGCGCGCTAACCGAGAGCTAACGTGTACTAATCGTTCCGCTAATCCCCCCTTAACAGGTGCCCGATATCATCAACGCTGCGCCGTAGGGGCAGCGGCATCCTTGCAAGATTTTTCGGTAAAGCAGAGGAACGTTCGGGATGCAGCGTCTTCTTACTTTCAGGCGTGGCTCGTGCCAGATAGACAAGGTTTCTCAGTGCGCGCGAACGGGTTCGTCGTCCTGTCGGCGGATCGTTCGGCCCCACCGGCGAGTGGGACTGCGTCGTGAAATGCGGGGAGCTTTCACGCTGGTCGAACTGTTGGTCGTGATCGCCATCATTGGGGTGCTGATCGCTTTGCTCTTGCCGGCGGTGCAGCAAGCTCGCGAAGCGGCTCGCTTGTCGCAGTGCGCGAACAATCTCAAGCAAATCGGCCTGGCGGCAGCCAATTACGTCACCGCGAAAAAGGTATTTCCGCCCGGACTGCAAGGACCGCTCGGATTGCAGTGCAAGGACACCAGCGGCGGAATGAAGGCGCCCTACACGAACGTGTGGATCGAACTGTTGGGCTACATGGAAGGCTCGACCATGATCGCGACCTTCAACAAGAACGTGCCGACCTACGATGCCCAAACGGCGAAGGGTAATGCGGGCACGAGCGGACAACTGACGGGGAACAACAGCGCCACGACTTCGTTGGCCGCACAAGTGATTTATCCCTTTCGCTGTCCGAGCGACAGCGTTCTGCCGCTCACCTATCAGTACAGCGGCCCCACCATTTTCGGCTTGCAGACTTATGCCGGCAACGGCGGCACGATGATCTACAACTTCTTCGGAAGCGGGAACAGCTCCTGGACGGGTGCGGCCAAGGTCAACAACAACGGCATGTTCAACATCGTCGACAGCGGCGACGTGGGAATCGGCCCGCGCATGATTACCGATGGCTTGAGCAAAACGTTGATGTTCGGCGAGCGCTCGCGCTACGATCCGGTGTTCGATTCGATCTACGCCGCCACGCAGTCGACCAGCTATCCGTTGATTTCCTGGTCGGGCTGGGCCTGGACTTTTCCCTGCAACGCGGTGGGAGACTTTCTCGGCCATTCCGCCGCGCCGATCAACTACATGATCCCCACGAACGTGACGGGCTCGACGTCGAACTACGCGACTTTGATGAACAACCGCCTGGCGTGCTGGGGCAGCATGCACGTCGCGGACGGGGCCAATTTCTGCCTGGCCGATGGCTCGGTCCAGTTCCTGCAAAGCGCGACCGATCTCACCGGCGTGTTGCAACCGTTGTCGACGATCCGCGGGGGCGAAGTGATCGATTCCAGCATGACGCCGTGGGCACCCTGAGCCTGGGTGTGGTTCGACGCAGGGTACCGGCGGCAAAAAGCATTTCCCAAACCGGAGCCGCCTAGGACTTCGACCGCTGAAGTCCGGCGGCCCGCAAGCCAGATGGCCAGCGTGAAGACGATGCCGACTGTGCTCTTCAGCCCCAACGAGGCCGGATCGGAGGGATCACGCGCCGAGGCCGCCGGCACTCACGCCGCCGCGTCCACTCCCGATCAGGCGGCGGCCGCGCGCATCTGCGGCGCCTGCACCGCCTGCTGCACGGTGCTGGGAGTCGAAGAGTTGGACAAGGAGAATTACCGCCCTTGTCCACACAATTGCGGGCACTGCGCCATTTACGATTCGCGACCGGCCACGTGCCGCACCTGGTCGTGCCAGTGGTTGCTCGGGCACATCGACGGGGACGAGCGGTTGCGGCCCGAGCAGTTGGGATTGATGTTCAATCGCGAGGTGCTGTCGGGCCAAAAGATCCTCGTGGCCTATGAGGTTTGGCCGCAGGCGGGCCGGCAAGCCAGCAACGGTCTGCTGCTCAAACAAATGTGCCTGGCCGAGCCGGTCATCCTGCGCGATTATGGCACCCGGGCCTGCCACGTCTACTCGCCCGACCGCGAGTTGCAAGTCCGCCTGGTCCGCGCGATCGAGGTCGAATGGCTGCGTCGCGTTTACGATCAGACGATCGTCAGCAGCTTTCCGCCGAGCGCGTGAACGCGGGGGCACATCCTCAGAACGCAATCCGGCACGCCTCGCAAGTCGTTGGGTTGCCGTCGGACGCAGACACGGCCGTGCCACAAATCGGGCATTTGTCCGATGGCGCGTAGTCATCCGCGCCAACGTCCAGGAACCACCAGTAGTACGCGGGAACAATCGCGCCCAGTCGCTCGACGAGTTCACGGCCAGTTCGATTCACCTGACCGCACGGATCGGAAAGCATTTCTGCGGCCCAGGCTTCATACTGGCCTGAGTCGAGCCAAAGCAGATATAGGGATCGGTAGACCGATCGCCAATTTGCGATTGCTTCCGCGAGCTGCTGGTCGAATCCGAGGCGCTCCGGGGCGACCTCCCCCTTGCAGACGAGGCAGCGCAGAGGATTGTCACTCAACTGGTCGCAGAGCGCGATCGGCCCGAGCTGCGCGCAGTGGCAGATCTCCTCGTCGGGCGTGGGCGGCGCAGGGCGAAGCTTCGAGTACGGATCGTCGGGTGCGGCAGCCATGGTTTCTCCGTGAGCCGGCGGTGCGTTCCCGGCCGCGCCAGGGCGAGCGGCGCCTTTTAAGACCTATATTCTAGTAGGCACGCGGGTCTCGACACGAGGCTCGGGCGCGGATTTCGCTTCGATCGTGATCGAATTTCGGGGACGGGTTTTTATGAGTCGGCGATTGCTACAAGCGCTGTTGGTTGGATTGGGGCTGTGGCTATCGGCCGCAACCGCGCAGGCCTGGGATGGCTTGAGCACGGCGGCGGTCTGGGATCCTACGACAACCCGCGCGTTCGTCGTTTGCCTGACGCGGTTTGAGCACGACAACTTGCCATCGTTCACGAGCGACGATCGCCTGGACGATCGCTTCGTCGAGCTGCTGGCAAAACGGGGCGT